>PWQG01000261.1 GCA_003556835.1 Gammaproteobacteria bacterium | reverse complement strand
TTCTGTTCGGCGGTATGGCCGAGGCCGAACGCGAACCGGATCGGCCGAAAGTGGAATTCCTTGTGGCCATCGTGGGACCGCTGATGAGTTTCCTCATATCCATCGTCTGCATCAACCTGGCATTCTGGCTGGTGGACGATCCCGGCGTGCTGCAGCGGCTGAATGAGGGAAACATCGAGGCAATGAGTGCGTTCGGCCCGGTGGCCACTTCTTTGCTCTGGCTCGGCATGATCAACATGATCATCGCCATCTTCAATATGATACCGGGTTTCCCCATGGATGGCGGGCGGGTCTTCCGCGCCGTTATCTGGGCAGCCACGGGTGATCAGCTCAAGGCCACGTACTGGGCAAGTAACCTCGGACGCTACTTCGGCTGGACGCTGATGTTCCTGGGCATTCTCAGCCTGTTCGGTGGCCAGGGCCTGGGCGGTATCTGGTGGATATTGATCGGCTGGTTCATTTCCAGCCTGGCCACGATGAGTTACCGGCAACAGGTAGTCAGCAGCGGCCTGCGTGACCGGAAAGTGTCCGATTTGATGCGTACGCATTTCGAGTCGGTCGGGGCCGGGGTTCCTTTATCCGAATTCGTGGATGAGTACCTGCTGCGCAGCACACAGGAAGTCTGGCCGGTTATGGATGGTGACGAGCTGGTGGGCGTAACCTCTCTGGCTCGGGTTACGGAGCTGCCAGCTGAGCAACGCAGCGGCAAGGTGGTACGGGACGTGACCGTATCGGCGACCACCATGGACTCGCTGGATGCTGACGAGTCGGCGCGTGAGGCCATGCAGCGGCTGGGGCAGGGCGGTGGCGAGGCGCTGCCGGTGGTCAGCTCGGGACGCGTGGTAGGCCTGCTCAAGCACAGTGATGTGCTGAAGTGGATGAGTCTGATGGGACATGGTGGTCGCTGATAGCGGGATAGTATTGCCGTTTGCCGTCGAGGCGCATGACCTGCGTCAAAGTGCCTGCGCGTGTTGACGTGCATGATGATGATAGTGATCCATTGAACTGCGAACGAGGAAAGTATGATCAAGTATGTTACCGGAGACCTTCTGCTGAGCAAGGCGGAGATGATTGCCCATGGAGTGGCGCCGAATGATGACTTCCACCAGGGACTGGCGCTGTCATTGCGCAAGAACTGGCCGGCCATGTATAAGGATTTTCGCCACTATTGCCAGACCCAACATCCCAAGGCTGGTGAACTCTGGGTCTGGGCGGGTGTTGGTGGTATCCGTATCGCCAACCTGATGACGCAGGAGGCCGCTTATGGCCACGGCGAGAAGCCGGGAAAGGCTACGTTGCCCAATGTGCGCCATTGCCTCAAGGCACTGCACCAGTTGGTGGAGGAAGAGGGCATCAAGTCGCTGGCCATTTCCCGTCTGGCCACGGGGGTTGGTGGTCTTGATTGGGACGAAGTCAAGCCGCTTGTGGAAGAGCATCTGGGTAGCCTGGATGGCACCACGGTATATGTCTATGAGACCTATGTGGCCGATCAGCCCGGCGAGGATTGAGTGTTGTCAGGGGCGGTTCATCCGCACATCGGCGATGCCGTCGACCAGGCTTACGGTCATTCTGTTGTCTGTGATACCCGGTATGTTCATGCTGGTTCTCCGTTGAGCTGATTCTGACTTTTCTTGTCGCGATACATGCGTGAGTCGGCTGACTCGAGAAGCGCATCAGGATCATTTCCATCCTCCGGGAAAATTGCGGTGCCAATGCTGACTCTGATGTCGACATCCTCACCAATCTGCGGCATTTCTCCATTCAATTGTTGGCGTATGCGCTCCACCAGCTGCGTCAACAGATCATCAGTTTCAATTTGCCGCGCCAGGATGATGAACTCGTCACCGCCAAGGCGTCCAGCGAAATCGGATTCGCGTACTGCCTGCCCCAGGCGTTGTGCAATCTCGCTCAGCACCCTGTCGCCTGCCCTGTGACCATAGCTGTCATTGATCTGTTTGAAATCATTGATATCCAGCATTATCACTGCGAACCTTTCGCCACTGCGTTGCGTCTCGGCCAGGGTCTGTGAAAGTTTTTCGTCGAGCCCGCGTCGGTTGGGCAATGCGGTGAGTGAATCTTCCCGTGCCATGGACATCACCTGTTGTCGTGACCGGAAGTAGCAGGCCACACTCAAGCCGAATGTCCAGGCTACATGGAAATTGGCCCCCGCAAAAAGATACCATTGTGTAGCCGGCGAATCTGTACCCTGGCTGGCCATTGCGTTGCCGCCAAGGGCCAGCCACAGGCGTGTGCTGATGGTCAGCCCTATCAATATACAGGCAATCCCCGCCAGCAGGTTGGCCTGCAACTCGCCGCGGTTGGCAGTTCGCCAGAGCAGGACCACGCCGGCTGATATCTGGAACACCATGGAGAATGAGTCGTGAGAAATGCCGCGGGCAATCGGGTCCAGTCGATAGATCCAGCTGAGCGCCATGAAGAGAGGGATCAGTGCCAGAAAGAATTGCCAGCGGCGCCTTGATTCATAGCCGCGAAACCGCAAGGCCCCTTCCAGTACCAGCATATTGGCCGACAGACTGATGCTGGTGCTCAGAAATGGTCCCCACCCATCAGCCCAGCCATACAGGGCATTCATCAACGAGGCCAACGCGGAGGTGATATTCAGGAGTGTGGCCACCATCCAGCACAGCACACCCGGCATATCCCGGTTGATGCGCCAGATGAGAAACATCACGATGAAGGAAGTGATCGCAAGGGTGATGAACATCAACACCAATGTTGTGCTATCAAGCTGCAAATTCATGAATTGGTGTTTCAGTTCCGGTTGATAAGAGTTACCTGCAGGGAGAGGTAAAGGTAGCTTCATGGGGCGGAGCTGTCCAGTTTCGCGTGCAGGCGGTCTGAACAATCAAGGCTGCAGATTGACAAAGAGGTGCTAAGGAATCATGTTGTCGGCCTGTAATAAGGAAAAGAGCCTGACAATATGGAAACCTTCACTCACCCGGTATTCTGGGCCGTCATCGGCGTGCTCCTGATCATCGCGGAGTTGTTCGTCCCCAGTTTTCTGATCATCTTCTTCGGCGCCGCCGCCCTGGTGGTCGCTCTGTTGACTGTCCTTGGGTTGCTCGGATCACTCACGGCCCAACTGATCACCTTTGCCGTGGTCAGCGTAGTCAGCATTGTATTCTTACGAGCGAGGTTCCAGAAGACCTTCCTGGGCCACTCATCCAACGTCAATGATCGAAATGACCCCCTCAATCTGGTCAAGGGAGCGAGGGTCCGGGCACTGAACGCTTTTGTTGATGGTGAAGGCACGGTTTCGTATCGCGGGGCCTCGTGGCGCGCCCGTTCGGAAGAAACCATCGCGGAAGGTGACACGCTGTGGGTGCTTGGATCAGAGGGCATCATCCTGTTGGTCAGTCGAGAAAAACCGGAAACACATTAAACGATCTTACAAACACCACAAGGAAACAGATCATGGAAAACATCGATCCTTCATTGCTCGTTACCGCCCTTGTGGTGGTTCTGGTCATTGTCGTGCTGGCCAAAACCGCGCGCATTGTTCCGCAGCGAACCGCGGTGGTGATCGAGCGCCTGGGCAAGTACAGCCGCACCCTCAATGCCGGCTTTCACATCCTGGTGCCCTTCATCGACAAGGTGGCTTACCAGCACAATATGATGGAGCAGGCCATTGATGTCTCGCAGCAGTCCTGCGTGACCAAGGACAATATCCAGGTGCAGGTCAACGGGGTCATTTACCTGCAGGTGATCGATGCCTTCGCGGCCAGTTACGGCATCACCGACTACCGGTATGCGGCCACGCAGCTGGCCCAGACCACACTGCGTTCGGTGGTGGGTCAGATCGAGCTGGACAAGACCTTCGAGGAACGCAACAAGATCAATGAGGAAGTGGTCCGGACGCTCGACGAGGCGGCCGAGCCCTGGGGACTGAAGGTGCTGCGCTACGAAATCGCTGATATCGACCTGCCGAGCACCATCCTGGATGCACTGGAGAAGCAGATGCGGGCCGAACGTGAGCGCCGTGCCACCGTGGCGGGCGCCGAAGGTGAGCGGGAAGCGAAGATCAAAGTGTCCGAGGGCATGCGGCAAGAGGCGATCAACCTGTCCGAGGCAGAGAAGCTGAAGCAGATCAATGAGGCGGAGGGCAAGGCGCGGGAAATCGAGTTGATTGCCAATGCCACGGCCGAAGGGTTACGAGTGATTGGCGAGGCGATCGAGCAGCCCGGAGGCAGTGAAGCGGTTTCACTGCGCATTGCCGAGCAGTATGTGCGCGAGTTTGGTAATCTGGCCAAGGCAAACAACACAATGATACTGCCGGCCGAACTGTCCAATGTGGGAGGTGCAGTTGCCGGATTGGCGAGTGTGCTGGATCAGGCGAAGAAGGCGGGCGTGGTCAAGGGCGTCTGAAACCAGGGGCTTGTCCCCTGCGTGAATCAAAGGTCCTTGAGCGATCTGATTCCTGCTTTACAGAACCTGCCGCTTTCGTGTTAGATGACAGCATGATTCTCCGGAGACTGACATGAACCACTACCTCTCATTGAGAGCGAAACTGCTGCTCATTGCCGCACTTCTATGGACAACAACTGTTGCGGCACAACACTCCATTCATGGGCCCCGCTATACGGGTGACCTGGAAGCCGATACCGTGCCAGCTGACGACACGGTGCTGCCAGAGTCACCGGAACATCTGGTGTTGCGATTCAATTCCTCGGTCCGTCTGGTCAAACTGACGCTGCACGACGCCGAGCAAAACTTCATTGATATCGGTTTCCGTTACGACACACGCGGCGACCGGGTTTTCATTCATCCGCTGCCGGCACTGAATAAGTCCGATTATTATCGCGCCGAGTGGGGTGTGTTGGACAGCAACGGGCAGTTGGTGACGGGCCGTTTTCATTTTGCGTTCGGCAGAGAAGCCAAAGCGCCGTCCGAATTCATCGATGAGCAGGAATACTGGCGTCATATCATGACACCGGATTACCGACTGCAGACCCCCGACACAGCTCCGTGATCCGGATGCTCCAGAATCGCCTATCTGCGCTCCTGAAGTATCCGGATATAGTGGTCGAACATCTCGTCATAGGTGCTTACACCCCAGCCGACCCGGATGTCCGGATCCGGGTTGAACGGATTGGTGTCTGAGTTGTTGTATACGGTCTCTGCCATCAATCTCGATCCTGCTGGCAATAATCGGCTCTCCTCCAGTGTGTAGGCGAGCTGCCAGTTGAAATTGTAATTGGCGACGTTGGCCAGCAGCTCCTGACGCCCATCCGGGTGGAGGACAAAGAACCGCATGCTCTGCGCTCGGTTATGCGCGTGGGGTGAAAAACTGTCGAAGTAAAACTCACGCTCAATTGCCTCGGTTTCCGCCACCTCAACATGGTGAGGCTGGTTCTCGGGAATATCGATATCCGAGTTGCGGATCGCCAGAGTACGCACCGACTTTTCCGGCTCACTGTCATGGAAGTAGAGCCCGACCCGGGTGCGATCAACGGTGGCCCGTCCCGATGACAGATATTTGATCTTGAAGGAAAGGTCCTGATCGGCGCGCAGCAGAAACCCTGAGTCAGGGCGGTATGCGTCAACGCTTTCCCCGGGCACAAAGATGCTGAAGAAAGTCGCATTATCCGGATCAATCAGATCCGCATCCTCTGCCACCGGCCGGTCTCTGTCCAGCGCATATACCAGCAGGCTATGGAGTACACTCTTGTCGCCAATGTCATAAGCAACAGCACGGACCCAACGATCTTCGTCAAGTGACAACTCGGCCGTCTTGACCAGGAAATCAACCACGCCGGTTGCTGGCACTTCCTCTTCCGGCACGTCGACAATCAGGTCCGGCTCACCCAGCGGCCAGGTATCGGTGGCCGGCAGCTGTTCAGCCAGGGGATCGGCCTCATCCTCACCCCGGGGCGCACCGGCATCAATCCAGTGCACCAGCAAAGCCTGCTCTTCGTCACTCAATTCGTGGGTGGCCACCCAGTTCCCGATATGACCGTCCAACTGGCCGGGAGGCATGCGTCGGGTAATGATCGTTTCCCGCATCATGGGACTCCAGCCCATGACCATCAGGTAGCGATCCATGGCCCAGGGCGCGAGCCCCTGGTCGACGTGGCAGTGCGCGCAGCGCTGCTGCAGGACCGGGGCGACATCGTGTTCGTACGAGATTCCCTGCTCTTCGAACTGGCGGCGATAGACAAAATCGATGGGTGGGCCGGACGACTCAGCGGCCTCCACGCTCAGGCTTTCAAGGGTCGTGGCCGCTAGAAGCGCATCCTCAAGCCACTCGGTACTCAGGGATCCGTCCGGCTGCTCCAGCGACCCGCGAAACAGCAGGTCCTCTGAACCCGGGTCGAGCACGAACACCTCCCCCACCCGTTCAGCGCCCAGGGTGGTCGCTACTACCTGAGCTCCATCGATCAGGATCGGGAAATCGATACCCTCACGCTCCCCCTCCTCATGAACGGCATCACGATCCACGCCCGCATCGGCATTGAGCAAGAGGAAAACCACGTCGCGCGCCCCGTACTGCTCCCGCAGTTGCTCGAGAACCGGCAGTGCACGCCGGGATAACGGGTCACCGTTGCGCTGGATGAAAATGACCAACGCTTCCCGGTCGGCATAGCGACTGAGCTGGTGAAATACACCATGTTGGTCGATCAGGGAGAAGTCACCGGTCGCAAATGCCGCACGAGGCAGAAGGCTCCCGAGCCACAGAAATGCGATCAAGCAAGCAGTCAGGCACTGAATTGTTTTTTTAGAGCCCATATGCACCCCATACCAGCAGAACAGCGTGATTCATGCTCATTTAAGCATACAGGGTGCGTCATGACTGCTGAAAAATTGCAAAGCACTGACGAATTCTGATGGGCTTGCCCCGCAATTTGCAGCTTGGGCAGTTCCGGATCATCCAGTCCGGCCATTTTCTTGATGAATCGGGCAGCAGAGGCCGGGTTGCCGAGGTGCCGGCCAGCGATCAGTCACCCGGGGACGGCTGCGAATACAGCTACGGAACTGGAGACCGCCTGCATTCCCTTTTATACTGACGTAAATGAACCATTCAGTCCCAGACCCG
>PWQG01000348.1 GCA_003556835.1 Gammaproteobacteria bacterium | reverse complement strand
CGTGGGTCGGATGAAGTTCAACCGCCGCCTGGGTCGTGAGGAAGTAGAAGGGGCGACCGTGCTCAGCGTGAGCGACATTGTCGATGTGCTGAAAACGCTGGTCGACATCCGCAACGGTTTTGGCAATGTGGATGATATCGATCACCTGGGCAACCGGCGAATTCGCTCTGTCGGTGAGATGGCCGAGAACCAGTTCCGTGTGGGCCTGGTCCGTGTCGAGCGCGCCGTCAAGGAGCGTCTGAGCATGGCCGATTCCGAGGGGCTGATGCCGCAGGACATGATCAATGCCAAGCCGGTCGCTGCCGCAATCAAGGAGTTTTTCGGATCCAGCCAGCTCTCGCAGTTCATGGATCAGAACAACCCGCTGTCGGAAGTCACGCACAAACGCCGCGTGTCCGCACTCGGGCCGGGTGGTCTGACACGTGAACGTGCCGGCTTCGAGGTTCGTGACGTGCATCCGACGCATTATGGTCGGGTCTGTCCCATCGAAACACCGGAAGGTCCGAACATTGGCCTGATCAACTCCCTGGCCATCTACGCGCGAACCAACCATTACGGTTTCCTGGAAAGTCCGTACCGCAAGGTTTCGGATACCCAGGTTACAGATGATATCGATTTCCTGTCGGCCATTGATGAAGGGCAGTATGTGATCGCCCAGGCGAGTGCACAGCTTGATGCCAAGGGCCGTTTTGTCGAAAACCTGGTCACGGTGCGTTACAAGGGTGAAACCACCCTGATGCCGAAGGAACAGATCAACTACATGGACGTGGCGCCGCAACAGATGGTATCCGTTGCTGCCGCGTTGATTCCTTTCCTCGAGCACGATGACGCAAACCGTGCACTGATGGGCTCCAACATGCAGCGCCAGGCAGTGCCCACCCTGCGCTCGGAAAAGCCGCTGGTTGGAACTGGGCTGGAACGGAATGTGGCACATGACTCCGGTGTCTGCGTGGTCGCAGATCATGGTGGTGTCATCGAAAGTGTGGATGCCTCTCGCATCATTGTCCGTGTGAACGATGACGAGACGGCCGCCGGCGAGGCGGGTGTGGATATCTACAACCTGACCAAGTACACGCGATCCAACCAGAATACCTGCATCAACCAGAAGCCTCTGGTTCGTGAGGGCGATGTTGTGGCGCGCGGTGACATCCTCGCTGATGGTCCCTCCGTGGATATCGGGGAGCTGGCGCTGGGGCAGAACATGCGCATCGCGTTCATGCCCTGGAACGGTTTCAATTTCGAGGACTCCATTCTCATTTCCGAGCGTGTGGTCACCGAGGACCGGCTGACCAGCATACACATTCAGGAGCTGACCTGTGTTGCGCGTGACACCAAGTTGGGTGCCGAGGAAATCACGTCGGATATCCCCAATGTTGGTGAGAGTGCGCTGAGCAAGCTGGACGAGTCCGGTATTGTCTATATCGGTGCCGAGGTGGATGCCGGCGATATTCTGGTGGGCAAGGTGACGCCGAAAGGTGAAACCCAGTTGACCCCGGAAGAGAAGTTGCTGCGTGCCATCTTTGGTGAAAAGGCCTCGGACGTGAAGGATACGTCCCTGCGGGTCTCTTCCAGCGTCCAGGGGACTGTTGTTGATGTACAGGTTTTCACCCGGGACGGGCTGGAAAAAGATCATCGTGCACTGGAGATTGAGCAGTCCGAGTTGGCGGCTGTGCGCAAGGATATCCAGGACGAGTTCCGCATCGTTGAAGGCGCGACCCTGTATCGCCTGCGCAGTGCACTGCTGGGCAAGAAAGTCGCGGGTGGGCCAAAGCTCAAGAAGGGTGCCGCCCTGACTGAAGAATACCTCGATGGCCTGAAGACCGAGGAGTGGTTCAAGCTGCGCATGGCGGACGAGGAGCTCAACCAGCAACTCGAGCGCGCCGAAGCCCAGCTTGAAGAGCGACGCAAGCAGCTGGACGAGTACTACGAGGACAAGCGACGCAAGCTGACCCAGGGCGATGACCTGGCACCTGGCGTACTCAAGATCGTCAAGGTTTACCTGGCCATCAAGCGACGCATCCAGCCGGGTGACAAACTGGCTGGTCGTCACGGTAACAAGGGTGTGATCTCGGCCATCATGCCGTTCGAGGACATGCCTTTTGACGAGAAGGGTGAACCGGTTGACGTGGTGCTCAACCCGCTTGGTGTACCGTCCCGCATGAACGTGGGCCAGGTACTGGAGACCCATCTGGGGGCGGCAGCCATAGGCTTGGGCAAGCGTATCGATGAAATGCTTGCAGCCAAGAAGAAAGTGGCTGAGGTGCGCAAGTTGCTTGATCAGATCTATAACTCGGTCGGTACCCGCAAGGAGCCGTTGGACGAGCTCAATGATGATGAAATCATGGAGCTGGCACAGAACCTCAAGGCGGGTGTGCCAATGGCCACGCCGGTGTTTGACGGTGCCGTTGAGTCCGAGATCAAGGACATGCTCAAGATTGCCGGCTACGACGAAAGTGGTCAGGTGATCCTGTATGACGGTCGCAGCGGCGATGCCTTCGATCGACCGGTGACGGTGGGTGTCATGTACATCCTCAAGCTGAATCACCTGGTCGAAGACAAGATGCACGCTCGCTCAACCGGCTCCTACAGCCTCGTTACCCAGCAGCCGCTGGGCGGTAAGGCGCAGTTCGGTGGTCAGCGCTTCGGGGAAATGGAGGTCTGGGCCCTGGAGGCTTATGGCGCTGCCTATACCCTGCAGGAGATGCTGACCGTGAAGTCCGACGATGTCGCGGGTCGTACCAAGATGTACAAGAACATCGTTGACGGCAATCACCATATGGATCCGGGCATGCCGGAATCATTCAATGTGTTGCTGAAGGAGATCCGCTCTCTGGGTATCGATATGGAGCTGGATGTGTCTGACGAGTAGACACGGTCTTCATTGCACCGCCAGGGAAGGCGGTAGCCGATCAACCGGACACTTTTGAACGAATTGCCGATTTTATGAAGCCTTGAGCACAAGATGCCGGGCGGAGGAAAATACAATGAAAGACCTGCTGGGGTTGCTGAAGTCACAAACGCAGACCGAAGAGTTCGATGCCATTCGCATCGGTCTCGCTTCACCGGAAATGATCCGTTCCTGGTCATTCGGGGAGGTGAAGAAGCCGGAAACCATCAATTACAGAACCTTCAAGCCGGAACGTGACGGCCTGTTCTGTGCCAAAATCTTTGGTCCTGTGAAGGACTACGAATGCTTGTGCGGAAAGTACAAGCGCCTTAAGCACCGCGGCGTGATCTGTGAGAAGTGTGGCGTGGAAGTGGCGCTGTCCAAGGTGCGGCGTGACCGCATGGGGCACATCGAGCTTGCCAGCCCTGTCGCACACATCTGGTTCCTCAAATCGTTGCCTTCGCGTATCGGTCTGCTGCTGGATATGACGCTGCGCGACATCGAGCGCATTCTCTACTTCGAATCCTTTGTGGTGACCGATCCCGGCATGACAACGCTGGAAAAAGGCCAGCTGCTCTCCGACGAGCAGTACTACGAGGCCATGGAAGAATTCAGTGATGAATTCGAAGCCAAGATGGGTGCCGAAGCCGTTCAGGAGTTGATGAAAGATCTCGAGTTGCCCTCTGAAATCCAGCGGCTGCGCGATGAGATCCCCAATACCAATTCCGAGACCAAGCTGAAGAAGCTGTCCAAGCGGCTCAAACTGCTCGAAGCCTTTGCTGACTCCGGGAACAATCCCGAGTGGATGATCCTGACGGTCCTGCCGGTATTGCCACCGGACCTGCGCCCGCTGGTTCCGCTGGATGGTGGCCGTTTTGCCACTTCCGACCTGAACGATCTGTATCGCAGGGTCATCAATCGGAATAACCGCCTCAAGCGCCTGCTGGATCTCAATGCGCCGGATATCATCGTGCGTAACGAGAAACGCATGCTGCAGGAAGCGGTCGACGCACTGCTGGACAACGGTCGCCGGGGTCGTGCCATCACCGGTTCCAATAAGCGTCCGCTCAAGTCCCTGGCCGACATGATCAAGGGCAAGCAGGGTCGTTTCCGCCAGAACCTGCTGGGCAAGCGGGTTGACTACTCGGGCCGTTCGGTCATTGTGGTTGGTCCCACCCTGAAATTGCACCAGTGTGGTTTGCCCAAGAAAATGGCCCTGGAGCTGTTCAAGCCTTTCATTTTCGGCAAACTGGAGCGCCGCGGCCTGGCCACCACCATCAAGGCGGCCAAGAAAATGGTCGAGCGGGAGACCGCCGAGGTCTGGGATATCCTCGCAGAAGTCATCCGTGAGCATCCGGTCATGCTGAACCGTGCACCGACCCTGCACCGTCTGGGTATCCAGGCTTTCGAACCGGTATTGATTGAAGGTAAGGCCATTCAGCTCCATCCGCTGGTCTGTGCCGCCTACAACGCCGACTTTGACGGCGACCAGATGGCCGTGCACGTACCACTGACGCTGGAAGCGCAGCTGGAAGCGCGGACCCTGATGATGTCCACCAACAACATCCTTGCGCCAGCCAGCGGTGATCCCATCATCGTGCCGTCGCAGGACGTGGTGCTCGGTCTGTACTATATGACCCGTGAGCGGATCAACGCCAAGGGTGAGGGCATGGTCTTTGCGGATTCGGCCGAGGTGCAACGCGCCTATGAAACCGGCCATGTGCATCTGCATACCCGCATCAAGGCACGCATCAACGATTACGAGCTTAATGACGCTGGTGAAAAACAAGAGGTCCGACGCCTGGTGGATACCACGGTCGGTCGTGTGCTCTTGTATACGATCGTACCCGAAGGCCTGCCTTTCTCCATGGTCAACCTGAAAATGGGCAAGAAGCCGATTTCCGCCATTCTCAATGCCTGTTATCGGGATGTGGGTCTGAAGGAAACTGTCATATTTGCTGACCAGTTGATGTATACCGGTTACAAGTATTCCACCCGGTCCGGTTCTTCCATCGGGGTCAACGACTTTGTCATTCCCGAAGAGAAGGACGTGATCATCGGTCGGGCCCACAGCGAAGTCGAAGAGATCGAGAACCAGTATGCCTCCGGTCTGGTGACCCAGGGCGAGAAATACAACAAGGTGATCGATATCTGGTCGCGTGCCAATGACCTGGTTGCCAAGGCGATGATGGACGGCCTGTCCACGGAGACCGTGATCAACAGGGACGGGGAAGAAGAAGATCAGGAGTCGCTCAACTCGGTTTATATCTACTCCGACTCCGGTGCCCGGGGTTCTCCGGCGCAGATCCGGCAGTTGGCGGGCATGCGTGGCTTGATGGCCCGTCCGGATGGCTCGATCATCGAGACACCCATCACGGCGAACTTCCGTGAAGGTCTGAACGTGATGCAGTATTTCACCTCGACCCACGGTGCGCGTAAAGGTCTGGCCGATACTGCATTGAAGACTGCCAACTCGGGTTACCTGACACGTCGCCTGGTCGACATCTCGCAGGACCTGGTCATCACCGAAGAGGATTGTGGCACTGAGCGCGGTCTGCAGTTGCGGCCTGTCATTGAAGGTGGTGACATCATTGCGCCGCTCGGCGAGCGCGTGCTCGGTCGTGTGTTGGCGCGTGAGGTCGTGGATGACAAGAATGGTGAAACGGTGCTGGAAGCCGGTCGTCTGGTCACCGAGCGTGATGTCGAGCGTCTTGACGCCGCTGGTATCGACGAAGTGTTCGTCCGCTCTGCCATCACCTGTGACACGATGTTCGGTGTTTGCCGACAATGTTACGGCCGTGACCTGGCCCGGGGCCATCTCGCCAATGTGGGCGAGGCCGTTGGTGTGATTGCCGCGCAATCCATCGGTGAGCCCGGTACCCAGCTTACCATGCGTACCTTCCACATCGGTGGTGCGGCATCGCGAGCCACGGCAGCCGATAACGTGCAGGTCAAGACCACCGGTTCGGTCGATCTTTACAACATGAAGACGGTCGAGAACGCCAAGGGTGAACTGGTGGTTGTTTCCCGTTCCGGCGAGCTGACGGTCAGTGATGAAGCCGGACGCGAGCGGGAGAAGTACAAGCTGCCTTACGGGGCTGTGGTCCGCCTGGCCAAGGACAGCCAGGTCAAGGCCGGTGATGTCGTGGCCACCTGGGATCCGCATACGCACCCGATTGTTGCCGAGGTGAAGGGTAAGGTGTACTTCTCCAATATTGAGGAAGGCGTCACCGTGAAGCGTCAGACGGATGAGATCACCGGTCTTTCCAGCCTGACCATCATCGATCCGGCCGAACGCCCTTCGGCGGCCAAGGAATTGCGGCCGGCCATTACCGTGCTGGATGAGAAAGGCAAGGAAGTCAACATCCCCGGCACCAACGTGCCGGCGCTATACTTCCTGCCCTCGCACGCCATCATTGCCGTCAAGAATGGTGATGACCTGGACATTGGTGACGCGATTGCGCGGATTCCCCAGGAAGGCTCGAAGACACGTGACATCACCGGTGGCCTGCCGCGAGTGGCGGACCTGTTCGAGGCGCGCAAGCCCAAAGAGGCGGCGATTCTCGCGGAAATTACCGGAACTGTCAGTTTCGGTAAGGAAACCAAGGGCAAGCGTCGCCTGATCATCACACCGAAGGACGGTGAACTGCTTGAGGATGGCAGCTCCCATTATGAGGTGTTGATTCCAAAGTGGCGCACACTCACCGTATTCGAAGGGGAAAGCATCGAGAAGGGCGAGGTGGTGTCCGATGGCCCGCCGTCTCCGCACGATATTCTCCGCCTGAAGGGTGTGGAGCCATTGGCCGAGTATATCGTCAACGAGGTTCAGGAGGTCTATCGTCTCCAGGGTGTGCGCATCAACGACAAGCATATCGAGGTGATCGTGCGACAGATGCTGCGCAAGGTGGAAATCACCGACGCGGGCGAATCCACTTTCATCAAGGGCGAGCAATCCACCTTGACCGATGTGTTGGAGCAGAACGATAAGCTGCGTGCCGAAGGCAAGTCGGAGGTCAAGTACCTGCGCCTGTTGCTGGGTATCACCAAGGCATCCCTGGCTACAGACTCCTTCATTTCTGCGGCATCGTTCCAGGAGACGACCCGTGTACTCACGGAAGCGGCAGTGACCGGCAAGCGGGATTACCTGCGCGGCCTGAAAGAGAATGTG
>PWQG01000208.1 GCA_003556835.1 Gammaproteobacteria bacterium | reverse complement strand
CGCCGGAGCCTGGTCCTGTCGGATGAGGACGTCCTGTGCCTGGCCGATTGGGCATGCCGTATAGAAGACCATTACGGTTGCCCGATGGATATCGAATGGGCCCGGGATGGAGACAGTCAGGAGCTGTTTGTGGTGCAGGCACGCCCGGAGACAGTCAGCGCGGGCCGGGCAGGCAATGAATATCGCAGCATTCGGTTGCGCTCGCGGGGCGAGTTGCTGGTCACCGGGCTCAGTATCGGCGACGGGGCGGCGGTCGGCCCGGTATGCCGTCTCGACAGCCCACAGGATATCGGCCGATTCGAGGATGGCGCCGTGCTGGTGACGGGCAACACGGATCCCGATTGGGTACCGATCATGAAGCGCGCGGCAGCCATCGTCACCGATCGAGGGGGGCGCACATCACATGCTGCAATTGTCAGTCGCGAGCTCGGCCTGCCGGCGGTGGTGGGGGCGAACGATGCCACACAGAAACTGAGCCAGGGGCAGGAGGTGACGGTGTCCTGCGCCGAGGGGGATCAGGGTTTTGTCTATGCGGGACGGGCAGAATTGGAGGAGGAAACAATCGATACCGATGCCCTGCCACAGACCCGTACACAGGTGATGCTGAACCTGGCCAATCCTGCTTCTGCCTATCGCTGGTGGCGCCTGCCTTTTGATGGAGTGGGCCTGGCGCGCATGGAGTTTGTCATCAATGATCACGTCCGGGTTCACCCCATGGCACTGGTCGAATTCGACCGGGTCCGCGATGCCGGGGCCAGGGAACAGATCGAGGCCCTTACGGCCGGGTATGAAGACAAGAGTGAGTATTTTGTGGAACAACTGGCCACCGGTCTGGCACGCATTGCCGCCGTGGCCCACCCGCGTCCGGTCATCATCCGCATGAGTGATTTCAAGACCAATGAATACGCCAACCTGGTCGGTGGCAGGGATTTTGAACCACAGGAAGAGAATCCGATGCTCGGGTTCAGGGGGGCTTCCCGATATTACTCGCCGCGATATCGTGAAGGCTTCGCCCTGGAGTGCCGCGCCATCCGGCGCCTGCGTGAAACCAAGGGCTTTGACAATGTGGTGGTCATGATCCCGTTCTGCCGCACCCTGGAGGAAGCGGATCGCGTACTGGATGTCATGTCCAGCAATGGCCTGGGCCGGGGCGAAGGCGGGCTGGAAGTGTATGTCATGTGCGAGCTGCCCTCGAATGTGATACTGGCCCAGGAGTTCGCCAAACGGTTTGACGGTTTCTCCATCGGCTCCAATGACCTGACACAGCTGGTGCTTGGGGTGGACAGGGATTCCGAGGCACTGGCTTCCCTGTTCAGTGAACAGGACGAGGCCGTCAAGTGGATGATACAGCGGGTGATCCGTGAAGCCGGTCGGGCGGGTCGCAAAATCGGGCTTTGTGGTCAGGCGCCGAGCGATCAGCCCGAGTTTGCACAGTTCCTGGTGCGCTGTGGCATTGATTCCCTGTCAGTGACCCCGGACAGTTTCATCCGGGTCAAGCAACACGTGGCCCGGGCCGAGGCCGAAGTCGACGGACAGCAATCGGGAGGACAGCAATGAGCGATGCTGAACAGCAGGTGGTGAAGAGCTTTCCAGTGATCCGCAAATCCGATGAGCGACGACAGTCCGCTGCGATCGCGGATACGGAACAGGCCCGTACGGCATTCTCCTGGGAGCAGGCCCGCAAGCGCCTGACGGGCCTGCCGGGCGGTGGAATCAATATCGCCTTTGAGGCACTGGATCGTCATGTCGAGGCCGGTCACGGTGATCAATTGGCCATCCGCTGGTTGGGGCAGGACGGTGGGCGGCGCGACCTGTCCTATGCTGAGCTCACCGGGGAAGCCTCGCGCTTCGCCAATGTACTTGCCGAATATGGTCTGGTACCGGGTGATCGGGTGTTTGCCCTGCTGGGCCGGGTGCCGGAGCTGTACGCCGTGGCGTTGGGGACACTCCGGGCAGGCCTGACCTTCACACCACTGTTTGCCGCTTTTGGCCCCGAGCCGGTGCGCTCACGTATGGAAATCGGCGATGCCTCCGTGCTGGTGACCACGGCATCCCTGTATCGGAAAAAGATTGCTGCCTGGAGCGATGAGTTGCCGGGTCTGAAACAGGTGTTTGTGCTGGGGCAGGACGCCCCCGAAGACTGTATCGCACTGACGCCTGCCATGGCATCGGCAGAACCTGAATCGACGGTGCATGCGACCACGGAAGACAGCACGGCGTTGATCCATTTCACTTCGGGAACCACGGGCCGGCCCAAGGGAGCCGTGCACGTACACGGAGCCGTGGTGGCACATGCCGAAACCGGACGTCTTGCCCTGGACCTGCAGCCCGGTGATGTCTACTGGTGTACAGCCGATCCCGGTTGGGTGACCGGAACCACCTACGGCATCATTTCCCCATTGGTCAATCGCTGCAGCATGATCGTGGATGAAGCGGAGTTCGATCTGGATCGCTGGTATCGCATATTGCAGGAGGAGAAAGTCCAGGTCTGGTACACGGCGCCGACAGCCATCCGCATGATGATGCGGGCCGGAGAGGCGTCGGCCGCGGATCATGATTTCTCTGCCCTGCGCTTTCTGGCCAGTGTCGGAGAGCCGCTCAACGCCGAGTGTGTCGTATGGGGACAGAAAGTGTTCGGCAGTCCGTTCCATGACAACTGGTGGCAGACGGAGACCGGCGGCATCATGATCGCCAATCTTCCGGCCATGGACATCAAGCCCGGTTCCATGGGCAAGCCGCTGCCGGGTATCCAGGCCGGTATTGTCGAGCGTGGCGCTTCCGGAGTGGAAGAGCTGCTACAGGGAGAAATCGGTGAGCTGGCGCTGCGCAGCGGTTGGCCCTCGATGATGCGTGATTATCTTCATGAACCGGAGCGTTATGCAAAATGCTTCGATTCAGGCTGGTACCTGACCGGTGATCTGGCCCTGTGTGATTCGGATGGTTATTACTGGTTTGTCGGTCGCGCCGACGATCTGATCAAGAGCTCCGGCCACCTGATCGGACCCTTCGAGGTGGAAAGTGCGTTGATCGAACATGAAGCGGTGGCCGAGGCGGCCGTGATCGGCATACCGGACGAGACGGCGGGCGAGGTGGTCAAGGCCTATGTCACCCTGAACAGCGGCTTCGAACCGGATGAGGCCACGGAGCGCTCCATACGGGGACTGGCGCGCAAGCGCCTGGGGCCGGCCGTGGCACCCCGCGAGATCGTTTTCCGACAGACCCTGCCGAAAACACGGTCCGGGAAAATCATGCGACGTCTGCTTAAGGCACGCGAACTCGGGTTGCCTGAAGGTGATATTTCCACCCTGGAGAGTGACGAGAAATGAATGAAGCCCGCCCTGCCGACAAATCGAAGCTGCGCCTGTCACGCAAGCGTGTGCATGCGATGTTGCGTGACATGCTGCGCATCCGCCGCTTCGAGACCAAATGTGCGCAGCTCTACACCCAGGAGAAGATTCGCGGCTTCATGCACCTCTACGATGGCGAAGAGGCCATTGCGGTGGGGGTCATCGCGGCCCTGGAAGCCGAGGACCGGGTGGTCTCCACCTACCGTGAGCATGGACATGCCCTGGCACGGGGCATGAGCATGAGCAGTGCCCTGGCCGAGATGTATGGCAAGGCCAACGGCTGTTCGGGCGGACGCGGTGGTTCCATGCATCTGTTTGACAGTGAACACAACTTTTACGGAGGCAATGCCATTGTTGGTGGCGGCCTGCCCCTGGCAACGGGCTTGGCCCTGGGCGACATCATGTTACAGGCGCCACATATCACGGTATGTTTTTTCGGAGAAGGTGCCGCTGCTGAAGGGGAGTTCCACGAGGCCCTGAACCTTGCGGCGCTATGGTCACTTCCCGTGCTGTTTGTCTGTGAAAACAACCGTTATGCCATGGGGACCGATATGGCACGAGTGCAATCGGTGACCAGTGTACGTGACAAGGCGGCGGCCTATGGTATCCAGGCGGAGAGCATTGATGGCATGGATGTGGTGGAGGTTGAGGCCGCCAGTCGTGCCGCCGTGGCCGCCATGCGCGAACAGGCCCGTCCGCATCTGCTCGAGTGCATGACCTACCGCTTCCGGGCGCATTCGATGTTCGATGCCGAACTGTATCGGGAGAAGCAGGAAGTCAAGGAATGGCGCAAAAAGGGGCCGATTGTCACTTTCCAGAAGTGGCTGCTGGACTGCGGGCTAATTCATGAGGACGAGATTGCGGCCATTGAAACCGAGGTCGAGCAGGAGATCGAGGCGGCGGTCCGCTTTGCCGAGGATGGACCCTGGGAGCCCGTCGATTCCCTGCTGCGGCATGTGGTTGCCGATCGTCGACCGGAGCCACCGGAACCGGTCCCGCCGTCCGGCAAAACCGTCACCACCACCTACCGTGATGCCATGCGAGCCTCCATCATGGAAGCCATGCTGGCCGATGAACGTGTATTCCTGATGGGTGAGGATGTCGGGGCTTATGGTGGTTGTTTTGCCGTGAGCAAAGGGTTGATGGCCGAGTTCGGGGAAGACCGCATCCGTGATACGCCCCTGTCCGAATCCGGCTTTACCGGAGCGGGGATCGGTGCCGCGATGACGGGCATGCGCCCCATTGTTGAACTGATGACCGTCAATTTCAGCCTCCTGGCCCTGGACCAGATCGTCAACACTGCCGCGACCCTGCGCCATATGTCGGGTGGGCAGTTCGGGGTGCCGCTGGTGATCCGCATGGCCACAGGAGCCGGCAAACAGTTGGCGGCACAGCACAGCCATTCCCTGGAAGGCTGGTATGCACATATCCCCGGACTGCGGATTCTGGCCCCGGCCACGGTGGAAGATGCAAGGGGCATGTTGCTCACCGCCCTGCGTGAGCCGGATCCGGTGCTGATATTCGAGAACGTGATCCTGTACAACCACAAGGCTGAACTGGACGAAAATGCCGGTGCTGTTGATATCGAGCGGGCCGCCCTGCGGCGCCGGGGCAAGGACCTCAGCCTGATTACCTATGGGGGATCACTGCACAAGGCCCTGGAAGCCGCAGAACAGCTTGCAGCCGACGGGATCGAAGCCGAGGTCATTGATCTGCGGGTGCTGCGCCCGCTGGACGATGCAACCATCATGGCATCGGTGCGACAGACGCGCAGGGCTGTGATCGTGGACGAGGGCTGGCGCAGCGGTTCGCTGGCAGCAGAAATTTCCGCCCGGATCATGGAGCAGTGTTTCTGGTCACTGGATGCGCCGATCGGGCGCGTCTGTTCGGAAGAGGTGCCGGTGCCCTATGCGGGACACCTGGAAGTGGCCAGTATTCCCCAGGTGCCGGGAATCGTGGCGGCCGCTAAAGCGGTCATGGGGGAGCGACCATGAGCATATTCAGAATGCCCTCGCTGGGCGCGGACATGGAAGACGGCACCCTGACCGAATGGCTGGTGAGTCCCGGTGACGAGGTCAAGAGTGGTGATGTGGTGGCCGTGGTGGAAACGCACAAGGGCGCCATAGAGATCGAGATTTTCGAGTCCGGGGTGATCGAGAGCCTGGAAGTCGAAGAAGGTGTGACCGTGCCGGTTGGCAGCCCATTGGCGAAATTGCAGGCGGCAGGCGATAGCCAGGGTGCGGTGGGAGCGGCTGCAGATGATGATCAGGCCCAGACCGGGGATGCTTCCCTGCACTCGGAACCGGAACCGGAACCGGAACCGAAGCCAGAACCAGAGCCAGAGGCAGAGGCAGAGGCAGAGCCAGAGGCAGAGCCAGAGGCAGAGGCAGAGCCAGAGGCAGAGGCAGCTGTTGAGGAAGCGGAGAAAACTCCCGTGCCAGAGGCGACTGGGAAGTCCGCGACATCGGCGACCGAAAAGGGACAGTTCACCGCTCCAGCTGGCGGAACTGCCCGGTCCCTGGATTCCGGGCGGGGAGCAGCATCGGAGCTGGCCGCCTCCCCGGCAGCCCGTCGACGCGCCGCCGAAGCCGGGCTGGATCTGGCCGGAATCAAAGGTAGTGGTCCGCGCGGTGCGGTGCTGCTTGATGACGTGGAAAAGCAACTGCGGGACACACCGGAAAAGACTGCGCCTGGTGAAGAGAAACCTGCTGCGGCATCGACCCGCAAGGACGAAGCGAAACGGGCCAGTGGCAAGCCGGGCCTGGACATGGCGAGCATGCGGGAGGCCATCGCCGCGGCCATGAGTCGCTCCAAGCTCGAAATCCCGCATTATTATCTGCGTCACAGTATCGATCTGCAGGCAGCCAGTGACTGGTTGGCTGACCGCAATGCCGATCGGGACCCGGACCAACGCCTGCTGATGGGCGCACTGTTCATGAAAGCCACCGCACTCGCTGTGGCCCGGACCCCCGAACTCAACGGTCATTATGAGAACGGCCGGTTTCGGCCATCGGAGAGTGCCAATGTGGGCATGGCTATTTCCATGCGGGGCGGTGGCCTGATCGCGCCGGCTGTTCATGATGTCGCCAGCAAGTCACTGGATGAACTCATGGCTGCCGTACGTGATCTGGTGGCACGGACACGCAGCGGGCGCTTGAAGAATTCGGAAGTCACCGGCGGTACCATTACCGTATCGAGCATGGGCGACAATGGGACGGAGTCGCTCTACGGCGTCATTTATCCGCCCCAGGTCGCGCTGTTGGGTTTTGGTACACCTTCGGTGGAGGCTCGGGTCGTGGATGGCGAAGTGCGTCCGCGGATGATGGTGGTTGCCACGCTGGCCGCGGATCACCGGGTCAGTGATGGTCGCCGAGGAGCGCGCCTGCTGACCGATATAGCAAAACACCTTGAGAACCCGGAGGTCCTATGAGTCCCGAAGAATTGCGCGCGATTTTCATTGAACAACTCGTCTCCGTGGCACCCGACCTCGAGCCGGATGTTATCGGGGACGATGATCATCTTCAGGACGATCTTGAGCTCGATTCCATGGACGTGCTGAATCTCATGTCGGCCCTGCAGAAGAAACTTGGCGTGGCCGTGCCGGAGGCCGATCTGCCACAGGTTGCCACGCCGGCGAAAGCGGTGCAGTATTTCGGTCAGGCAATGTCCTGAATACACGCGATCATAGAAGGAAAAACGACGCATGTTGCATCAGAAAGAGGTCAGGCACCGTTCACTGCGCTCGCGATTGGTGAGCCTGGTTCTGCGCTGGCGACTGAAACCGAAGCTCACCAGCGAGGACTTCGATCCGCATCGTTTTCGCAAGTGGCTGGACCGGGAAATGGGTAAAAAGCGCACGGCCGACAGGGTGGAGATTCATCCGGTTGAGGATGGCCCGGTGCCCGGTGAATGGCATATTCCTCATGATGTCAGGGATGATCAGTGCCTGTTGTATTTTCATGGTGGCGGGTATCTGTTCGGTTCACCGCTCAGCTACCGTTCCTTCACCACCCGACTGGCACAGCAGTGCGCCGTGCGCTGTTTTGTGCCGGATTACCGCCTGGCGCCCGAGAATCCCTTTCCGGCCGCCCCCGAAGACGCATTGGCCATCTATCGCTGGTTACTGGAGGAGAAAGGGGTTGCAGCGGAGAATATTGTGGTGGCTGGGGATTCCGCCGGGGGTGGTCTGTCCCTGGCCCTGCTGCATTCGCTGAAACAGGAAGGTCTGCCCCTGCCGGCGGCAGTGATGACCCTGTCTCCGTATACTGACATGCTCGCCACCGGAGAATCCCTGGAGAGCAACTCCGATCGTTGTGTGATGTTCTCTGCCGATGGTATCCGGCGGGCGGCAGCCGCCTATCTGGACGGTGCTGATGGGAAGTCACCCCTGGCTTCGCCCCTGTATGGCGATTTTTCCGGGTTTCCTCCCATGCTGATGCATCTCAGTGATTCCGAGACCTTGCGCGATGATGGCCTGCGTCTGGCGAAGAAAGCGGCGGATGCCGGTGTGGAAGTGGATCTGCGGGTCTGGCATGGTCAACCCCACGTCTGGCCGATCTTCTATCCATTGCTGCCGGAAGCCGATCAGACGATCGGGGAAATGGCACAATTTTGCAAGCAGGTGCTGAACGACTGAGCACTCAGTCCGCTTCCCGCAGCACGAGCTCCACGCGACGATTTCGGGCCCGGCCCTCCGCGGTGATGTTGCGCGCCAGGGGCCGGGTTTCGGCATACCCGACGGCTCGCAGGCGTTCCATGCCTATGCCACCTTCGGCCAGAAAGCGGACCACCGATATGGCGCGAGCCGTGGACAGTTCCCAGTTGGACGGGAACTGCGCCGTCTGAATGGGCTGGCTGTCGGTGTGGCCCTCCACTGATATTTCGCCTGCGAATTGCTCGAACAGATCCTGTAGCTCTTCCATGAACAGCATGCCTTCCAGGGTCAGTTCAGCACTGGCCGATTCGAACAGCAGGTTGTCAGGAATACGCAGGGTGATGCCCTCGTTGCCGGCAATGGCTTCCACGCCCTGCAGCTCGAGATTGTTCATCGCCTCCAGCATGTTCTGCTGGCTGGTGCTAAGACCGGTCACCGCTGGCTGATCCGGCAGCACCCCGAGGCCATCCGGCAGGACGGACTGGCCTTCCCGTGGCGCCGGTTCCTGTTCTTCACTGTCACCGCTGGCTTCATACTCCTCCTCGAACTCCAGTTCTGGTGGCAGTGCTTGTGGTTGGTCCACGCTGGGGTCGGTCAGCGTGATGATCACCACAAAAAAAGCGATGATCAGCGTCAGGACATCCAGGTAGTTGATCATCCAGCCTTCACCATCGGAGTCTTCGCTGCCCATGGTTTCGGCGCCAATCAATTCGATGTCGTGTCGGGGAAGCATATCAGGCTCGCTTGGGGGGCGGTTGCGGTGTGCCGTCGTCCCGGATTTCGTCCTCATAGGTGGCAATGAAGGAACGCAGGGTTTCCTCGATGACCGAAGGAGGGCGGCGTTTGCTCATAAGGGCCACGCCTTCCAGTATCATGTTCATGGCAATAAGCCGGTCTTCCGTGCGTCGTTCGAGTTTGACGGCAATGGGTTTGAACAGCACATTGGCCAACAGGATGCCGTAGAAGGTGGTGAGCAGGGCCACGGACATCTGTGGACCCACCATGTCGAGGCTGTTCGAGTCCATGACGGCCAGCATGTTCACCAGCCCCACCAATGTACCGATCATGCCGAACGCCGAGGCGTAGGTGGCCATGGTACGGAAGATCTGGGCTTCTGCCCGCTCGCGTGCCCGCAACCGGGCAATGCGCCAGCGCAGGATGTCGATGATCTCCTCTTCCCGGGTATTGGCAATGACCAACTGGATTCCGGTGCGAAGGAAGGGGTTTCGCGTCCGGGTCAGTTTTTCGTCAACCTGTTTGATCTGGCCCTGGAACCAGAGCTTCGACATGGTGACCAGCTCCCGGATGTCATTCCGCGTGTAGGTGTTCTCGCGCCGGAATACGATACCCACCAGGCGCAGTACCCGCATCACCTCGCTCAGGGGGTAGCTGATGAAAGTGGCTGCCATGGTGCCCGTGATGACAATCGCCAGTCCCGGCAGATTGAGAAAACTCTGCTGCGATTCGGCAGAGAAAAACAGCACACTGCCCAGGAGGATGATGCTGGCAAGCATGCCGATCAGGGTGGAAGGGTTCATCGATGTCCCGTTACGCGAAATTCAGCAATGTAATCGGCTGCAGTGATGCAGACTTTAATCGTTGCCTGTGATGGGGGTTTTTACGAAATCACTCTGTTATACTTGGTCGCGGGTACACCTCCGGTGGCCGGATTTGGGAAAAAGTATCAATAATCAAGGAATTACCTGTTGGGGGGTAGAGCCGATGAGGAATACGATCAAGGGGCTGTTGGCCGCATCAGCCATGTTGCCTGCCATAGTGCTGGCTGAAGCCTCGAATTATAATTATGTCGAAGCCAGGTATCTGAACGGTGACCGTTTTGGCTTTGATGTAAATGGCTGGGGCATGGAAGGCAGTGTCAAAATTGATGATCGCTGGTTTCTGAATGCCGGTTTCTCGGACCTGAACAACGACGCCAGGCGCCGGGAATTCCGTTACAGCGAAGATAGCCAGCGGCTCGGCCTGGGCTTCATCATGGGCGAGAATGAAACTGCCAGCGTCTATGCCAGTGTGGCTTACAGCAAGCTTCGGACAGGGGGACGCATGACCGATTTCCCCGAAGTGGGGGACGTGCTGCGCGAATCCGACCGCCTGAATGGTTATGATCTTGGTTTTGGCGTGCGCATCAACCTGGTGCCAGACACCGAACTGCATTTGGCGGTCAACTACACTGATTATGGAAGTGGCAATGACGTCACCATTCCTTCAGTGGGGTTGATCTACAACTTCACTGACGAGTGGGCCGGATTTGTGGATTATCAGTATAAAAGTGAACGGGACATGATCGGGCTGGGTATCCGCTTCTATTATCCGTATTGAAGCGTAGTGAATGGGCACGTTTTTCATTTCCACCCTGGTGGTGGGGCTGGCTGAAATTGGTGACAAGAGTCTTTTTCTGACTTTGTTGTTGACTCTTCGGTACCAGCGTCCCTGGCCAGTGTTCAATGGCCTGCTGGCGGGCGTCACAGCTAATCTGGCACTGGCCGCCCTGGCCGGGGTCTGGCTGGCAGCCTGGCTGGACAATGAATGGTTGCCAATTGCCCTGGGCGTGGGTTTCATTCTCATGGCCTTGTGGGCCCTGTTGCCTGAGGACGATCAGGAGCCGCTTCCGGATCGGTCCCACGGCAGTATTTTCCTGACGGCCGCCGTGGGTTTTTTCCTGCTGGAGATGGCGGACAAGACCCAGTTGGCGACATTGGCCCTGGCCGCCCGGTTTGAAACCGTGATCCCGGTGCTCGCTGGTGGAGTCACCGGAGTTGTGCTTGCCAATGCGCCTGCCATCTGGCTCGGAAATCGTTTCGCAGGCCGCCTGCCCGTTCGGAATATCCGCATTGGCGCTGCAACCCTGTTTGCCCTCCTTGGTGTATGGATTCTGCTGGATGTCCTGCGCTGAAGGACAATTTCGGGTAAATGGGTTAGGGTTGAGTCGTAGAAACTGTCCACAGGATTGACCATGACTGATTCCTCCCGACGCAATTTTCTGAAAACCGGGGCTGCGCTGGCGCTGTCCGGGGGCAGCCTCCTGTCCCGGTTTGCGCAGGCACAGGACCGCGCTGCTGCCACTCTTCCTCATAGTGATTCCTCTACGTACTGGGCTTCAATCCGCGCAGGCTTTGCGTTCCCCGAGGACGCCGTGCCGATGAATGCCGCCAACCTCTGCCCCTCCTTCCGCGCGGTCAGCGAGGAGCGGGCCTGGCTGACCGGGGACATCGACCGCGATTGCTCCTTCCCCAATCGGGCACGTTTCGGGCCGCTGCTGGAGCACACACGCGAACGGATTGCAGGCCAGCTTGGTGTGGATGCCGACGAGATCGCCCTGGTCCGCAATACCAGCGAGGCCAACAACATCATCAATGCCGGGTTGCCACTGGAGTCGGGCGACGAGGTGCTGCTGTGGGATCAGAACCACCCGACCAATAATGTGGCCTGGGACGTGCGTGCCGCCCGCTACGGATTTCGTGTGCGTCGTGTGACCACACCGGCAGCTCCTGTCGACAGCGCGGCGCTACTGGATGCTTTTGTCTCGCGGATGGGGTCCGATACCCGCGTGCTGGCGCTCACACATGTGTCCAATGTCTCGGGTGTGCGACTGCCGGTGGCCGAGCTGGTCGAGGCTGCGCATGCCCGCAATATATTTGTGCTGGTCGATGGCGCCCAGACCTGGGGTGCCATGGATCTGGACCTGCGTGCCCTGGGCGTGGATGCCTACACAGCAAGCGCGCATAAGTGGTACATGGGACCGCGTGAAGTTGGTCTGTTGTACGTGCGAGGGTCACAGCTCGAACGAATCTGGCCCTCGGTGGTTGCACCGGGCTGGGGGGATTCGGCGGAGACCTCCCTGGAGGGCGCACGCAAGTTGGAGTCCTTCGGGCAGCGAGATGATGCTGCCCTGGCCGCACTGGGCCTGGCGGCAAGCATGCATGATCACATCGGGCCGGCTCGTATCGAGGCAAGAACCATCGAGCTGTCACAGCGACTCAAGACCGGCATGCAGGAAGTTGGTTTGGAGCTGGTGACGCCCATGGATCCAGCACTGAGTTTTGGTGTCTGCATTGCCCGGGCGCCTGCCGGACAGGCTGGCCGGATCATGTCAGATCTGTATACTGATCATGGCATTGCCGGCGCGGCGACAGGAGGCATTCGTCTCTGCCCGGCCATCTACAATACAGAAACCCATGTTGATCGGGCCGTTGAGGCATTGCGGAGGCTGACGGCCTGATGCCTTATCTTGACGGTGGGCCGGTCTGCGCATTGATGGACTGACCAGGAAGGAATGATGTGGCAGGAGTGTGTGAACAGGCTCTTTTACCGTCTGGAAGTTGGAGCATCTGCGGCTCTGCTGCTGGTCGTGCTTTCCCTGTTGTCACTACCAGCCTCGTCCCTGGCGCAGGATTCGGCACTACAACTGAATGGCTATGGCACTCTGGGTCTGATTCATTCCAGTGAGAGGCGGTCCGACTACATCCCCAATCCGCTGCGTGCCGAAGGCCCCGGCCGTTCCGGCAATCCCAGTTTCACAACCGACAGTCTTGCAGCCCTGCAGGTTGATTACCAGGTGAGCCCGCGGTGGTCGGCTACCGTACAACTTGTGCTGGAGCAGGATTTCCGCACGGACGTCCGGCCCCGGCTGGAGTGGGCCAACCTGCAATACCGCGCCAGCGACCGGTTGGATGTGAGGCTCGGGCGCATCGCATTGAACACTTTCATGGTATCGGACTTCCGCAAGGTCGGTTATGCCACTCCCTGGGTTCGTCCGCCGGCCGAACTCTACCAGCTGGTGGGACTCACCAACAGTGACGGCATCGATCTGACGTACAGCTTCAACCACGAGGGGACCCAGTATAGTAGTCAACTTGTCTACGGACGCAGCAGCCAGACAATCCATGTGCGCGACTCCCTCACAGAAACCAGTGGTCGGGTGGACCTACCGAATCTGTGGGGCACTTTCAATCGTCTGGAACGTGGTCCCCTGACGTTGCATGCGTCTTACTTGTCGGCCAAGGTGAACTACGCAGTTACTGAGGAACTTTGGGCGGGATATCGTGCCTTTGGTCCGCCGGGTGACTTGGTGGTCGTTAACTACGATGCTTCGGGCAAGTGGTCGCCGTTTATGGCGGTCGGCGCGGCCTGGGAGACGGGTGACTGGTTCCTGCAGGGTGAATGGGGGCGAGGGGATACTCGCAGCGACTTCGGCCAGCGTGCAGGCTGGTACTTCAGTGGTGGCATGCGTTTCGAGGATTGGACACCGTACCTCAGCTATGCGCGAGCCCGCGGCAGTGAACATGACGTTGAAGGTCTGGATCCCGCACAGTTTGCGCCTTCCGTCAGGCCCATGCTCGAAGAACTCAACAACTTCCTGTTTCTGCTCCAGTCCGGCACCGCTCCACACCAGGAGACCATCACCGCCGGCTTGCGCTGGGATCTGTACCCCGGCATCAGTGTCACCGGGCAATATGATCGGGTCTCGACTCGTCGTGGTTCCATCGGACTGTTCCGTAATCTCGAAAACACCCGCTACCGGCCTGATGGCGCTGATGTATTCAGCCTGGCTGTCGATTTCCTGTTCTGAGTGGTGATGACCGGATGAAAGTTATGCCATCGAAAATGATCACCAGCCTGTTGTTTGTGCTCTCTCAGGGGTTGGCAACGGCTGAGGCCGAGGAGTCCTCTGGTCAGGCCGGGGACGACGTGGTGGTAGTGATGTGGCAAGAAAATGCCGAACTCAAGCTGTCGCGCGACCAGATCAGCGACATTTTTCTGGGGCGCCTGAGGCAGTTGCCGGGTGGGCGGCGCGTGGTTCCCCTGGACATGGCCGAAGGTTCGGCATTGCGGGAACAATTCTATCGTGAAGTGCTGGAGCGCACGCCCGCGCAGGTCCGGGCACACTGGGCCCGGCTGGTCTTCACCGGCCGGGGCAGTCCGCCGCGCAGTGTCGACTCCCCGGAGGATGCGGTCATGGCCATTGCCGAGGACTCGCGTATTGTTGCCTACTTGTGGCGCCGTGATGTCGATGGTTCGCTTGCCGTGGTGTATGAATGACTGAGTTGAGGGAGTTGCCCGGTACTCCCCGGGAGACGGATTCCAGTCCTCATATCCGGTGGGGCTTCGCCCGTCTCACTGAGCCGCTGATCCTGTTTCCCCTGCTGGCACTGCTGTTGCTGCTTGTGCAATGGACGGCGACCCTCTCGATGATGTCGGACCGGAAGGCCTCCGCCGTCGAGTTTGCGGAAACTTCCACGCGCGAACTGGCGGACACCTATGAGGCACAGTTGCTGCGCTCCCTGCGTGACATAAGCCAGACCCTCTCACTGTTGGAATATGTGATCGAACCGGGGGGCGTTGCCAGGCAGTTGCAGGAGCTTTCCGACCGGGGCATGCTACCGCCCTCCCTGTTCTTTACCGTGAACGTGGTGGGCGAGGATGGTGAACTGATGGCCAGTACGCGGTCGATCGACTCGATGCGGCCGGCTGTAGGGAGTCTGCCGGAAAGCCTGCTGGATGATGATTCGCTGCAGGTTGGCCTGGCCCGTCATGATCCGCTGAACGACCAGTGGTGGCTGGATTTCGGACGAGCTGTGTCGGGCCCGGTTTCCGCCAACGGTGTCGCGGCATTGATCGTCTCCGTCGATGCCGAATTCTTTGTCAGTGGTTATGAACCGGCACGTCTGGGCCAGGAAGGGGCTCTCGGTATCGTTGGCGAGGACGATGTGGTCCGTGTGGCGCGTCAGGGTGACGCAATCGATTATGGTTATCGTGTGCCGGTCAGCGCTCTGCTCGATGCATTGGACAATGACCCGGATCGTGTTGCCGTCTTTGACTATCCGACCGATGGGCGGCAGCGATACACCTCTGCACGGGAGATTTTTGATTTCCCCCTGGTCATGGTGCTGGGGCTCTCGGTGGAGGAACAACACGCCGCGGCGGAGGCGGAGAACCGACGAACCCTGTGGCTGGGTTTGGGGGCGAGTGCCCTGATGTTGTTCGCCCTGGCAATGCTAGGGCGATTGAGCCTGCAACTGCAACGCAGTCGTGAGAAGGTGCTGGAAGAACAACGGGCTCACGCCCGGGACGTGGAGCACCAGGCTTTCCATGATGGCTTGACGGGTCTGCCCAATCGGAGCCTGTTCAGCAAGCTGCTGGAGCAGGCCATGCAGGAAGCCCGGCGCAATCAGCGTGGACTGGCCGTGATGTTCCTGGATCTGGATCGCTTCAAGCTGATCAATGACACCCTGGGACATGACGCAGGGGATGCACTGCTGATCGAGGTTGCCAGGCGGATCAGGGAACGGCTGCGCGGAAGTGACGTGGTGGCACGGCTGGGTGGTGATGAATTCATCCTGCTGTTACGCGAGGCGGATGACCGGGAGCAGGTGGCCGGGGTGGCTGAAACCTTGTTGGAGGTGGTGAGTGAGCCCTATCGGCTTGCGGGAACTTATCGTGAAATCACCGTCAGCCTGGGCATCAGCCTGTATCCGAAGGACGGTGAAGACGAACAGACCCTGATCAAGCGTGCGGATACGGCCATGTACACGGCCAAGCAGGCGGGGCGGGCGGATTACCGGTTCTATTCGGAGGAGATGGAAGCGGAGCCGGGAAAATACTGAACCGTACTGTGTGACCCGCGGAGGGACACACAGTAGGCGAGGGCACCGGTTCAGGCTTTGCTGAGGTTCTCGTTGACAAAATCCCAATTGAGCAGATTGTCGACAAAGGCATTGAGGAAATCCGGGCGCCGGTTCTGGTAATCCAGGTAATAGGCGTGTTCCCAGACATCACAGACCGCCAGCGGTGTTGCGCCGTCGGTCAGGGGGGTGTCGGCATTGGCCGTTTTCACCACCTTCAGCTTGCCACCGTCGGATACCAGCCAGACCCAACCGCTGCCGAACTGGGTGGCACCACCGTCGACAAAGGCTTTCTTGAATTCATCAAAGCTGCCGAAATCCTGGTCGATTTTCTTGGCCACGTCTCCACTGGGCTTGCCGCCAGCGTTTGGGGCCATGCTCTTCCAGAAGAAATCATGGTTATAGTGCTGCGCCACATTGTTGAAGAGTGGTCCGCCTTTTTTCTTGCAGGCCTTGACCAGGTCTTCAAGGTTGTCGGCATCGACACCGGCGTCGGCCAGCAGCTCATTGCCTTTGTTCACATAGGTGTTGTGATGTTTGCCGTGGTGGTAGCTGAATGTCTCCGCGGAAATATGCGGCTCCAGTGCATCGGAGGCATAGGGAAGTTCCGGTAATTCCAGTTTCATAAATATCCTCGGTTGTCGATTGAGTTTCATGTGAAGAAACAGTTTTCCAGCATAATGCACCGGCCGGAACCATTCAAGTTGCAGGACGGTTTCAGGCTTTGCGATAAACCCGGCAATGTGTCTACAATAACCCCTAACTGAATTCTGTCAGAGTGCTTGCGATCCGGATATTTTGCGGCCGGACATCGCATGACAAGAGGGCGTTCCCATGCGCGATAGAGATAACGACGATTTTGATGATATTCCGCCGCTGGTGCCGCCGCGTGATGAAGTGGTTTCCCGGCAGAACAAACAACGGCAGCAGGACGTGGTGCGTCCGGGTCAGTACTCGGAAAAGCTGCGGGTCAGCACCTGGCCGGTGCGAATCATGCTGGGGGTGCTGGCCCTGGCGATGGTCGGCGGAGCGGCCTATGGCTACAACCTGCATCAGGAAAGCCTGCGAGGGCTGGATCAGGCCCAGCGTCGTATTTCCGACCTGGAGAATAGATTGGCTGTTGTAGGTGACAGTACCGAGGAAACCACGGAAAACGTCATCCAGCGCCTGGACTTCAATTTCTCGGAAATTGACAAGCTCTGGGCCGCACGTAACGCCACCAACCGGGATGTGCGCGATCTCACTGGCCGTGTCGCCAATGTTGAAAACACGGCCGAAGAGAACACCGGACTGCTGGAGCAGACCAATCAGCGCCTGGTCCAGGTCAGTAATATGGCCGAGGATACACAGAGTGATCTGGGTTCGCTGGAAAGCGAGTTGTCACAAGCTGTCGAACGGGTCGCCTCCCTCAATCGTTCCGTGGACTCCCTGCAGAGCACTACACGCGAGTTGATGAACCTGCGTGACAGTCTGGCGGGTGGTGACGTTTCCGGTGGCCTGGAAGATCGACTCGTCCGCGTGGAGGAGGCGGTCGAGGCCATTGATGCCTACCGCCTGCAGATGAACCAGACCGTATTGCGACTGCAGGACCGGATCGATTCTTTGTGAGCGGACCACAGTTCAGCCATCTTTGTCGTTGGGCGCTGGCCGGGGTTCGGGTATAATGTGCGCTTTCCTGCCCGGCTATGCGGACGTGGTGGAATTGGTAGACACGCTGGATTTAGGTTCCAGTGCCGAAAGGTGTGGGAGTTCGAGTCTCCCCGTCCGCACCACTCTTGCCTTCAGCTCAATTTTCAGTTACACGACAATGGTCCACTGATCTCATGTTGATCGAGGTCGTCTGGATCGCCCTGGCTTTCAGTACCGGAATGCTGGTCCGGACAGTGGGCCTGCCGCCGCTGGTCGGCTATCTGACAGCTGGTTTCGCAATCGCTGGCCTGGCTGGTGCCTTGGACTTGCCTGCGGAATCGAGTGATGTGCTCGCTCACCTGGCGCAGATCGGCGTGCTGCTATTGTTGTTCACCGTGGGCCTGAGACTCAATCTGCGTCAGATTTTTCGCAGTGAAGTAATTGGCGGCACGCTGCTGCATTTCGGTTTCTCGCTGTGTTTCTTCGCAGTAGCGATTCACCTGTTGCTGCCGATCGACTTTTTCACCTCACTCATTCTGGCGCTCACCCTGGCTTTCTCAAGCACCGTGCTGGCGGCCAAGTTCCTGGAGAACAAGCGCGAGGTCAGGGCGTTCCACGGGCGCGTGGTGATCGGCATTCTCATCGTCCAGGACCTGATTGCTCTGTCGGTGCTGAGTGTTGCGGCGGGTGGCAATGTTTCTACCTGGACGTTGCTACTGGTGCTGCTTGTCTTTTCCCGACCCCTATTCTATCGACTGCTTGACGCCAGCGGGCATGATGAACTCCTGATTCTCTTCGGCCTGATGATGGCTGTGGTGGTGGGTGGATTCGGCTTTGATCGCCTGGGCCTGAGTGCCGAATTGGGTGCCCTGCTCACCGGCGCCCTCATGGCACAACATGAAAAGGCACGTGACCTGTCCAATGCGTTGTGGGGAGTGAAGGAGCTGTTCCTGGTCGCCTTTTTCCTGCAGATCGGCATTGCTGGCCTGCCGGATCGAGAGGCCTGGGTATTTGCCCTGGTGATGCTGGCGTTATTGCCGCTCAAGGGACTGCTGTTCTTTTTCATACTGCTCACATTCCGCCTGCGGGCCCGCAGTGCCTTTCTCACAAGCATCAGCCTGAGCACTTATTGTGAGTTTGGATTAATCCTGGCCAGCATCATCGTGCCGCAGTTTCTGCTGCCACTGGCGTTGGCCGTTGCCCTTTCTTTCATGGTTAACGCACCATTGAATCGTTATGCCCATCCTTTGTACGAGAAGGTGGCGTATTGGCTGATCCCGTTCGAGCGCAATACCGGGCATCCGGATGAGCAACCTGTGTCCCTGGGCGATGCCGATGTGCTGATCATGGGCCTGGGTCGTACCGGCACCGCGGCCTATGAGCATCTGGATGAGCGTTGCCATCTGGTTGGCCTTGACTCTGATCCAGCACGTGTTGAGTTTCACAAGCAGCTGAATCACAACGTGTTTTTTGCGGACGCGGAGGATCAGGTTTTCTGGCAGAATCTGGATCTGGGCAGGGTCACGGCCGTAATACTGACCATGAATGATGCCGAGGCAAAGATCATTGCCGCCCGTAAGCTGCGTGAAGCCGGTTTTTCCGGGATGGTGGTGTCCCATAGCATGTATCAGGAGGAAGCCGAGAAGATTCTGGAGGCGGGGGCCGATCGTGCCTATCTGACCATGTCGGAGGCCGGAGTGGGCCTGGCGGAGCATGTATTCCGCCGCCGTGAGAACCCCTAGCCCCAGTTGAACGGCCCGACCACCCGGGTACTCTTGTCCATGTTTTGCGGTATGTAGTGTGTCACGTGGGATTTCCGGGTCAGCTCGGGCTGCTTGATGGGAGAGCCGCCATGGATCAGCATGCCATGCCATAACAGTACGTCGCCTTTCTTCGCCAGGAATTGCTTGCGCTCGAACCGGGCGGCCTGCTGTTCGACGTGCGCGTAGTAGTTGGTGATGTCCTCCGTGCTGCAGGTGCGCAGGTTGGTCTGGGGGTAGTTGTCAAATGCTTCGAACAGTTCCGTGCGGTGCGAGCCCGGATAATAGACCAGTGGCCCACTGTCCGGGTTGACGTCCTCACAGGCCAGCCAGGCGCCGATCAGGTAGTTGCGTGGATGCACATGGAACACACAAGTGTCCTGATGCAGTTCCTGCAGGCTTCCGTACATGAAATTGATGCTGTAGTGCGGCAGGGCCTCGCAATCGAAGATCATCGAACACAGGTCCTGGATGCCCTTGTTCTGGAATACGGCGCGAGCGTTGTCCGAATGCAGATGGAAACCGTGTATGCGCCAGCGTTGCTCTTCTCGCATGGCCAGGCGCTGCTGCAGTGGGATCTGTAGCAATGCCTCGTGGCTCATGCCAAAAGGGTCGGACTCGTTGCGGCGCACACCCTCTATCTGAAGACCCTCCAGGGGCGTCTCCTTTTCCCAGACGGCCGTGACTTCATCATTCATGGCGTCAATCTCCTTACCGGTGACCTGGTTTGGCAGAATGACATAACCTTCCGTGATCCACTGTTGCAGCAGAGCCGCTTCTTCATCGTTGTATCGGCCTTGCGCATGGCGTTGTTGCAATTGCTCCATGGCATCGGCGTGGTCGAACCAGGGGATCAGGTCGGTAGAATGGGGCCATTGCTTCGCCGCGTTCGGGCGGGAGGGGCGTAGGATTGATTTCAGCCGGTGGAGCATGGGGGGTTCGTCTTCCATTGTAGTCTGTGATGCTCTGTGGAACGCACGTTAGCTTTGATTCGGGACGTTGTCCAGTACTGGTGAAGGAAGGCCGGGTCCCCAAGGGGAACAAGACTCTGGTACACTGCGATGGAATCGGCTGGCAGTAGAGGGAATGCCGCAACTGCCGCCTCTTGCCTGGCTACACGGGAATCATTGCCATGAAACGAATTCTTGCTCCTGCTCTATGTGCTACTGCACTGACACTGCTTGCATTGCCGGCCAGTGCCGCCGACACCGAATACACCCGCATCCATATGGAAATCGAAGTGGATCGACCGGCCGAAGCGGTCTGGGATCGCGTCGGTGGTTATTGTGATATCGGCGAGTGGCTCAATGTGCCTTGTGAAGTCACTACCGGAGACGGGGGCATCGGCACCGTGCGTGTGATTGCCGGTCGCGTGATCGAGTTCATGGTGGCCGAAACCGAATTGTCCTATGGTTATGCGCAGCCGGCCGTGGAAGGGCAGTTCTATGATCACTACCATGGTTTCATGGAAGCACGCCCTGTGGACGAGAATCGTTCGCGGATTCTCTACACCCTGGTCCTGGACCAGTCCAATCTCGAGGACGAAGCCGCCAGGCAGGCGGACGTCGAGCGTCGCCGTACCATGTTCGAGAATGCACTGCAGACCATGAAGGAACTGGCCGAAGCCGAGTGAATCGAGGCCAGGCAGAATGACCAGGGAGAAGTGAATGAACTATCGTTATGTGGGCCGCAGTGGCCTTCGTGTCAGTCCCATCTGCATGGGGACCATGAGTTTCGGCACCTGGAGTGATGAAAAGGAATCCTTCCGGATCCTGGACAAAGCCCGGGATCACGGTATCAACTTCTACGATACCGCCGAGGTCTATCCCGTGCCGCCCCGCGCCGATACCGTGGGCGATACCGAAACCATCTTCGGCAAGTGGATCCAGAAGCAGGATCGTGATTCCCTCATCATTGCCACCAAGGTGGCCGGCGCCGCTTCGGGCTGGTTCGTGCCGCCGCTGCGGCATGGTCTGACGGCCATCGATCGCCACCATATCGAGCGTGCGGTGGAAGGCAGCCTGAAGCGCATGGGGATTGACTATATCGATCTGTACCAGGTGCATTGGCCGGACACCGTGGTGCCCATCGAGGAATCGATGGAAGCACTGGATCGCCTCGTGGAATCGGGCAAGGTGCGGTACATCGGCACGTCCAACGAGAATGCCCACGGCCTGACCAAGGCCAATACGGTGGCACACTATGAGGGTCTGGCACGCTTCCAGTCGATCCAGAACAACTTCTCCCTGTTGAACCCGCGCTTCCTGGATGAGCTGGCCAATACCTGCCGGCAGGAGCATGTGTCCCTGTTACCTTATTCGCCGATTGGGGGTGGGGTACTGAGCGGCAAGTACAATCAGGAGCAGGAGCCGGAGGACAGCCGTTTTGCCGAGTATCTGCAGCTGGATAACGAGCGGCAACGCAAGATGCGTTCACGGTTTGTCAACGATGCCACGCTGGCGGCCACGGCCCGCTACCTGGAGATTGCAAAAGAGGCGGGCATGTCGCCGGTGACCCTGGCCACGGCCTGGAGCATGAATTTCGATTTTGTCGCGTCCACCATCATCGGGGCACGCTACGCACACCAGCTGGATGAATCCCTGGCTGCGCTGGATGTCACTCTGGACGAGGACATCATGAAGGCCTGCCGGAAAGTGCAGAAGCAGATCCAGTATCCCATGGGGTAGTGGATACGGCGGGGTACATCGGTGGATCCTGCACATGAATGCGGTCCAGGCTCTTTGTTACCGAATTTTGCGCTTGGCCCACCAGGTTCAGCTCCTCTGGTACTATAGTCATTGCAAGTAACCCCTTTGGAGTGGCTCATGTCGGATCGCAAGGACCTGGATAAAACCGGGGGCAAGACCCCGAGCAAGGCGCCGGCTTCGCGCAACGAGGTTTCCTCGTTTCTGGACAAAGTGGCTGCCATGCCGCCGACTGGCAAGACGTCCGGCAAGCGGGGCCGCCTGGTGTTCGCCCTGGATGCCACGGCCAGCCGCCAGGCGAGCTGGGATCGGGCCATGCAGCTGCAGTCCGAGATGTTCAGCGCGACCCAGTCCCTGGGTGGCCTGGATGTGCAGCTTTGCTATTTTCGCGGCTTTGCCGAATTTCACGCCAGCTCCTGGCACCGTGATGCCGCCGGTCTTCTGCAACACATGACCGGTATCCATTGTGAAGCGGGTACCACCAAGATCGAACGACTCCTGCGGCATGTGCTCAAGGAAACCCGGCAGGACAAGATCAATGCCGTGGTCTTCATCGGGGACTGCATGGAAGAGAACATCGATAAGTTGGCGCAACTCGCGGGTGAGCTTGGGCTTTTCAATGTGCCGGTGTTTGTCTTCCAGGAAGGCCATGATCCCATCGCCGCCTCCGCTTTCCGGGAGATTGCCCGTCTCTCCCGCGGCGCCTACGCGCCCTTTGATGAAAGCAGCGTGGCCGAACTGCAGGATCTGCTCAAGGCGGTGGCGGTGTATGCCAGTGGCGGCCTCAAGGCCCTGGAGAACTTCAGCCAGCACTCACATCCCGCCGTCAAGCGGCTCAGCCATCAATTGCGCTGAGTTGTGATTGGCAAGGCAGTTCCCGTCAGGAGCCGTTATAATCGGGCCATGTTGAATTTTGAACTCCGATCCGGAACGGGGGAGCAGCGGTGATTCTGTTCCGACTGCTGGCACCGATTCTGCTGGTCCTGCTGGCCTGGTGGGGCCTGCGCCGTCTGCGGCAGCGTTTCAACCTGAACGCCCGGCAATTCAGCTGGTTGGTGGGTATCACGGCGGTGATGCTGGTGGTGCTGCTCCTGGTGATCATGGGGCGTCTGCCGATCCAGGCCGTGGCGGCGCCAGTGCTGTTTGTATTGTCACTGCTGCTGCGCAATGCTCATTGGCTGGCCCGCCTGTTTCCCATGTTGCAACGGCAGCGGCGTCAGGCGGGTGGCAGCGCCGGAGCGGGGGCCTCGTCAGCCGATGTGTCGAGCATACGCACCGAATGGTTGGCCATGGAACTGCGGCATGACAGCGGCGCCATGGACGGGGAGGTGCTGAAGGGGCGCTTCCAGGAACAGCGGCTTTCACAGCTGGCCCTGGCCGAGCTGCTGGAGCTGGCTGGGGAATGTCGTGATGACACCGATTCCCTGCAGATTCTGCAGGCCTACCTGGACCGTGAACATCCGGATTGGCGCGAACAGGCCTCGGCGGGTGAGCAGGAGCAAGCGAGCGGCCAGGGTGCTGAGCCCAGTGCCATGAACGAAACCGAAGCACTTGCCATCCTCGGGCTGGAGCCAGGTGCCGGGAAGGACGAGATTGTCCGAGCCCATCGCCGGCTCATGCAGAAGATGCACCCGGACCGGGGGGGCTCGGGCTACCTGGCCCAACGCATCAATGACGCCCGGGATTTTCTGCTCGGCCGACATTGAACCAGGCGCTTGCCAGGCTCGTGAAGCATTCGCGAGGCTCCCGGACCGAGAGGTGATTCATTTCTTCTTGTTAAGGAAAGCCTTCAGCACATTCTGTGCATCCTCGGTCTGTAACAGCCGCGAGAACTCCCCCAATTCTTCCTGGATCACGTCGTCCAACACATTCTGCTGTTGCCGCTTGATCAGGGCCTTCGAAGTCTGCACCGCGTCTGCCGGCAGTTTCGCCAGTTCCACGGCCTTGCCCATGGCATATTCCAGATAACCGGCCATCGGCAGCACTTCATTGACGATGCCGAACTCCTGCGCCTTCTGCGCCGAGAAGCGGTCACCCAGCAACAACAGCTCCGAAGCCCGCTGGTGGCCGGCAATCAGTGGCAGCAGATAACTGGACCCGGCTTCCGGACAGAGTCCAAGACGGGTGAACGGCAATTGCAGAAAACTCTCCTCGGCCGCATAAACCAGATCACAGTGGAACAGCATCGTGGTACCGATCCCGATGGCCAGGCCACCCACGGCGGCAATCACCGGTTTGCGGGCCTTGCCGATCGCCTGCATGAACTGGAACGACGGACGCTCTCCATCCACATCACCGCTCTTGACGAAGTCATTCACATCGTTGCCGCTGGTGAAACAATCCTCCGACCCACGCAAAAGAATCACCCGAACCTCATCATCCGCATCCGCCTGCCGGATCCCCTCCGCCAACGCCGAGTACATGCTCTGCGTCAGCGCATTCTTCTTCTCCGGCCGATGGATCTGCAGAATGAACACGCCATTCTGCTTCTGATACAGGATATTCTCGTCCGCTGATCCGCTCATAACTCTCCGCCTGCCCGTCAATAAGTGAATGGGTTCAAAAGCCCGATTGTAGACCACCCCGCGATGTCGGTACACCGTCAGGCCCGGTAGGCAGGTGGGTGGTACGCGCTGCCGGACACGCCTGTGAATACATCGTTGTACGGCTCGGCGGCCGCCATCCATGGCGGCCGACGG
>PWQG01000316.1 GCA_003556835.1 Gammaproteobacteria bacterium | reverse complement strand
TATATGCCGGTCAACATGAGCTGAAAAACGGCGACGCCGATTGCCACTACGCCAAGCTTGAATGGCACTCTTGCGTGATCTTCCGGGTGGCTCCAAAAATAAAGAAATCTTGAAATGGGCGGAAAATTGGCTCGGAACAATACTTTCTCACCTTTGGAGGTGATTCCGACTTGTTGTCGAGCTGACGGTGCCAGTAAGCATGAGTTTTAGCCGGCGCCAAACGAGCGGCCGTCTCGAAAAAGCAGGCGGACTTTTCGAACCGAACCATAATCCGCACAATTCGCTACCGTCACAACCCCGCGGCGCCATGGCCGTGCCCCCATCATCGAAGCCAAAGTGCCGGCCAAAAAGCTTTTCATACTGGCAAAAATGCAGCCCAACTTCATCACTTTTGACGGTATGACTTTGCTCCGCTGAAGGATACTTTACAGTAACCTCAACCTAGTACCTCATGACATGACTTTTACAAAGCATTCCCAGCGAACGGGCGTGCCTGATTTCACTGCCACCTTAGTCTGCTTGCCAAGTACGGCATCAAGGTGTTTGGGTGCAAGCCCGTACCCCGGACGCACGCTTCGAATATCATCGATACCGATCGTATGACCTCGCTCTAGATCTCTTACGAAATACAGCGACCTTCTGAATTTCAGATTGCCTTGCTCGCTGGCTTTTCGTTCGTAATTCGGAGCACCCAGTGCAGACCATGCAGTCCTGGCGTCCCGGCACAGATTGGCCAGATCGGCAGGCTCCAGCGAGAAGCTGTCATCTGGTCCGCCGCCTTTTCGATCCAGCGTGATGTGCTTTTCGATAATCGAGGCACCAAGGGCAACGCTGGCGATTGCCGTTGCGTTGTCCAGAGTGTGATCTGAGAGGCCGACGACTGTACCATAGCGCTCGATCATGTCAGGTATGGTTCTGAGATTATAGTCTTTTGCTGGTGCTGGATAGCCTGAGACGCAATGTAGCAGGGCGATCTGAGTGCAGCCTGCGTCGCGAGCTGCTCCCAGTGCCTCCTCGATTTCCTCGGCGTTGGCCATGCCGGTCGAGATGATCATGGGTTTGCCGGTGCTGGCGACGTACCGGATCAGCGGCAGGTCGATCGCTTCAAAGGACGCGATTTTGTACGCGGGCGCGTCGAGATCTTCGAGCAGGTCCACGGCGGTGTTGTCGAAGGGGGAGCTGAAGATCGTGATTCCGACCTTTCGAGCATAGTCGAAAAGCGGCTTGTGCCAATCCCAGGGCAGATGGGCCTGCTGATAGAGCCGATACAATGTTTTTCCATCCCAGAGCCCCCCATGAATGCGAAATTCCTCAGAATCCATGTCAAGCGTGATGGTATCGGCAGTATATGTTTGCAGTTTGACTGCGCCAGCGCCACATCGCCGAGCCATATCAATGGTTTTGAATGCGCGTTCCAACGAGCCATTATGATTTGCCGAGAGTTCCGCGATAATATAGGGCGGCGAATCAGCCGCGATACGGCGCCCGTCAATTGAAATCCATTGCATCATTCATCCAGTCGCTTGGCGATAAATCAACTCGTTTGCGGTAGCTTCTTCCGCAAACCCCAACGCACGAAATACTTTTTGTGACGCATCGTTTCCAGGCTTCACTCGGCCGAAAATTGTATCGGATGGATGCGTGGTCCGAAAGCTCCGGAGACCGGCAGCAAGCAGCGAAGTCCCCATGCCACGCCCGCGGCAGCGTGAGTCCATCGAATAGTGGACTTCCCACTGCTCCTGATCACGATCAAAGCGGACCTGGCCTAGCGGGAAACCGTCATCGGTTTCCACTATTTGTAGCCGGCAGTTTTCCAAATCTCGCAGTCGCTTACGGAACCAAGCTCGGTGCGTGACTGGGTCGATTGTTTCGGTTGTAAACGCATTACGGCGAACCAACGGATCGTTGGCCCAGCGAAGAATCAGCGCCTCGTCATCCAGCCGCGCCAGTCGGGCTCTTAGCGGTGTTTCGGGGCTAAGCAAGAGGACGCTGCAGACTCGGTCGGCACCTAGGCCATCGGCAAACTGCTGGCATTTCTCCGACCAGGCAGACGGGAGGTCTTTATCGAAAATAGTCGCCAAATCATTCGCGATAGATTGTTCGCTTGCCTCACTCGCATGGCCCAACCACTGGACCAAGCCTTGTTGATGCAGTTCCTCAGCAATCGGCTTCTGGTTCTCGGCAATCGTAATGACCAGCGTCGGCAAGCCGAGACAGCAACGCTCCCAGGATGTCGCTCCACCAGCGCCGATGGCGAGGTCAGCCCGGACCATGAGGGGCGCGAGGGACGGTAGATGACTGTGCAGGGTAACCTGCCCCTTGCCTTGTGCTTGGGCCTGGATGGAATCGGCATGGGGGCTGTTTGGATTGATCACCACGTCCAGCGCGATATCCTGCCGTCCCAAGGACAGACATGCGGCGAGGGCACGGCCGGTTTGGTTATCGCGGTCGGCTCCGCCGAAATAGATCAGTACGCGGCTCACCGGGCCTTCGCGGGGCGGTATACGTGGGTGCAACTCCGCGTATTCCGGTTGCAGCAAAGCATACTGGGGTCCAAGCAGTCGGCCACAATGATGTGGAACCTTGCCGTCGTAGCGACGTTCCATGTCCGCCACCAGATTCTGATCCAGCAGCAGGTCGCAATCATGTATGCGATCAGCGAGATCATCAATCACCAGCAGCTTGCAGCAATTTGGCCGCATCGCGGCTTCCCATCGCGCATCAAGCGCGTAGTGGTCCACTACCAGCCAGTCGACCTTGACGCCACCCAAGGCTGCCCTTGCGGCTTCGGCATCGGTCCGCCAGTCCGCTCCAAGCCATTCCGCGTGAGCCAGGTCAGACTGCACGGCTTTTGGCGGATAACCGCGTTCGCTGGATTCACCCGGCAGCGCCACCGCCTCGAAGCCTTGCTCACGGATCAGATGCAGCAAATTTCCCGGATGCTCGCGGCAGATGAAGCGGCAATCCGCGCCCCGCTCTCGCAGGGCGTTGGCCAGGGTCAGGCAGCGCATGACGTGGCCGGTGCCGATCTGCAGTGAGGCATCGGTTCGGAAGGCGAACTTCATCTGCTTTGACTCTTGCCAATTCGGAGCGCCTTGAACATCCACTCAGCGCGCTCCCAGTCCTCTTCCGTGTCGATGTCCTGAACACGATACCGGGGGATTTCTACGGCTACAGCCGCAGTGGACAGCAGGGGCTTTCCAGACAACCACGCCTCGGCAGTGCCCCAGTAAAACTGGCCGGCATCATGGTAGGCCGGCTCAAGGTCCTGCGAGCGCGTGTTCATGTGCTCGGGGTTGAACATCTCAACGCCTTTGGAAGGGACGATTCGCAACGCGCGCTGAATCGGAAACGGGAAACTGGTTATCGAAAACGCGTAATCCGCGCGTGACTCCTCGAGAACGGCCAGACCGCGCTGGATATCCGCGGGAAGCAGGAACGGTGCCGTTGCATACAGGCAACACGCGACGGAAGGATGCCCCCGATGCTGTTTGTACCACTGAACGGCGTGACGGATTACCGGAACGGTGCCGGTGTAATCATCAGCGAGTTCTGCCGGACGAATGAACGGCGTTGCCGCGCCCCAGTTGCGCGAAACCACGGCAACTTCTTCATCGTCAGTCGAGACAATGATTTCATCGAAGCAACCACTGCTGCTTGCCGCCTCGATGGTCCAGGCCAGCATGGGCCTGCCGCAGAAATCCCGGAGATTCTTTCCCGGTATACGTTTGCTACCGCCGCGCGCCGGAATTATGGCGATCGTCGTCACGCAAGACACTCGCGGAGCAATCGGACGACTTGGTCCTGAGATTCCTCCGTCAGCTTCGGAAACATAGGCAAGCTGATGGCGTCCCGCCCGTAGGCTTCAGCCTCCGGGAACAGGCCGGGCTCAAACCCCAGTGCTCGGTAGTAGGGCTGCAGATGAACCGGCATGTAGTGCAGGTTGACGCCGATGCCGCCCTCGCGCAGGGCTTCGAATACCTCCCGATGGCTGCGCTTTATCCGATCCAACTGCAGTCGGATCGGGTAGAGGTGCCATGAGGAGTAAGCATCTGCAATCACTGTGGGGCAGTGGATGGGCAAATTCGCCAGGAGCTGGTCGTAGCGCTTGGCCAGTTCATTACGCCGCGCCACGAACTCATCCAACCGCTGAATCTGGCTGGTGCCGAGCGCGGCCTGGAGGTCGGTCATGCGGTAGTTGTAGCCAAGCTCCAGTTGCTCGTAGTACCAAGGCCCAGCCGGTTCGTTGACCATCTGGGCCGGGTCGCGGGTGATGCCGTGGGTGCGCAGGCGGGCCATGCGCTCGAACAGATCGGCATTGTTGGTCAGGGCCATGCCGCCTTCGGCGGTGGTGATGATCTTGACCGGGTGGAAGCTGAAGACGACGATATCGCTGTAGCGGCAGCTGCCGACCGGATCATCGCGGTAGCGGCCGCCGATGGCGTGGCTGGCATCTTCGATGATAGTGAAACCATATTCCTGCGCTAGCGCATGGATGGCTGCCATGTCACAGGACTGTCCGCAGAGGTGAACCGGGATGACGACTTTGGGCAGGCGGTTCTGCTTTTCAGCGTGCGCCAGTTTGTCGGCGAGCTTCTGTGGGCAGAGATTCCAGTTGTTCGGGTCGATATCGACGAAGTCGACTTCCGCGCCGCAGTAGCGGGCGCAGTTGGCGCTAGCGACAAAGGAGTTGGGGCTGGTCCAGACCATGTCACCGGGGCCTACATCCAGTGCCATGCAGGCGATATGCAGTGCGCTGGTCGCGCTGTTGACCGCAATGGCATGTGCGGCACCCGTGTAACTGGCGACTTGCTGCTCGAACTCAGGCACCTTGGGACCCTGGGTGAGGAAGTCTGAGCGCAGCACGTCGACGACAGCGTCAATGTCGTCCTGGCTGATGTCTTGACGGCCGTAGGGAATCATGGTCAGACTTGGAAATCCGGATCCACGTGCTGGCGGATCAATTCGCGCAGCTGCTCGACGGTGAGGAAGTCGGGATTGGTGCCGCTGTTGTAGGCAAAACCAGGTTGGACTGCCTTGCAGCTGTTGCTGGCACAGTAGTCGCGCTTACTGATGTCGCCGGCCATGGGCAGGATGGCGAAGTATTTTCCGAGGTCGACGGTATTGTAGCTATCGCTGGCGGTGATCATTTCCTCGTGGATCTTTTCGCCCGGGCGAATTCCGACGATGGGCTTTTCGCATTCCGGCCCGATAGCTTCGGCCACATCGGTGATGCGGTAGCTCGGGATCTTGGGAACGAACAGCTCGCCGCCCTGAGCGTTTTCCAGCGCCCAGAGAACCATGTCAACGCCCTCCTGCAGGCTAATATTGAAACGGGTCATGGTTGGATCAGTGATGGGCAGGACGCCAGTCTTGCGGCGTTCAAGGAAGAAAGGGATCACCGAACCGCGGCTGCCCATGACATTGCCGTAGCGGACGACAGAAAGCTTGATATCCCGATGTCCCTTGACGTTATTGGCGGCCGTAAACAGCTTGTCGGAACATAGTTTCGTAGCACCATACAAGTTGATCGGTGCCGCGGCCTTGTCCGTTGACAGCGCGACAACTCGACTGACGCCGACATCGAAACAGGCCACGATGACGTTCTGCGCGCCCATGATATTGGTCTTGATGGCCTCAAAGGGATTGTATTCAGCAGCGGGAACCTGCTTTAGGGCAGCTGCGTGCACAACGGTATCAATGCCTTCCATCGCGCGCTTGACTCGATCGCCGTCGCGCACATCGCCGATGAAGTAGCGAATGAACGGGAATTCCTCCATGCTGAACATTTGCGACATCTCGAACTGCTTGAGTTCGTCTCTGGAGAAGATAACAAGCCTTTCGATATTTGGAAAGCGCGACACTACGGTTTTTACGAATGCCTTCCCGAACGAACCGGTACCGCCGGTCACCAGAATTGAGTTTCCCATTACCATTATCAAATCCTTTACAAATTGGCCTACATAATCAACCAAGATGATTGGCTACCCACCCTATTTTTAGGAAGGACGTTCGTTTCCCAGACCCTCACCTCGAGTGCTCTTTAAAAACTCTTGCCGCAAACCCTGTCGGTAACCCGAATTTTTCGCGCCCTTCCAGATGCACTTGGCGCATGCCGTGCTTAGTAAAAATCCTTTCATAGTTACGGGCAAAATGTCGCTCGCCCGAGCGGAGTTCATCCTCAACCGTAATGATAGAACGGGCGATCCGCGCCATATGAGCAAATATCCATTCGGATTCGTAATGGAGATGCTCTAGAACAGCCATGGTAAAAACACACTCAAATGAGTTGTCCGCAAAGCCACCAATAATATCTTCGACTGCGCCAACGTGGATATTGATATCTGAAAGTTCTGGGAAACTCTCGCGGAGCATGGCGACCGCAGTCGGGCTAATTTCTATACCCTCTAGATTGGTAAAGCCAGCTGCATGCAGGTAGTGCAAATTGCGTCCCGCATTAGCGCCTATCTCAAGTATCGTCCCTGAACCTACGTATTGTTGAACCAGTTCCACTAGCCGCACGCTTCGCTTTTTATCTACGGCAGTGTAACCCAAGGGTGCTTGCTGACTACTTCGCCAGTATTCATGGAGCTCCTCTCTGGATTTATGCAGACGCTCATTATCGGTTGCTATATCACTAAAAGCGCCTCCCTTAGGTCTCCATGAATCGGAAACAATAGAGACGGTATCACCTTCTTTCTTGGATGCGGCGCCCGGCTCTCCGTAGGCATTCGACCCAAGATACACCATGTCCGCAGCAACACGTTGAGCCATCTCCTTAACGCTGTGCGACCCCGTTTTGGCTGCGAGTGTTATCAACTGTCGGGCTGCCATGGGGTGAAGCATGAGCTCCATGTCGGCTGCCGGGTCGCTGACGGAAAGGGCAGAACGAAAACACCTCAAGACTCTATGATCTGAGTGTCCGGTTAGGGCGGCAATGCGGCCCAGCGTGTTGCTGGCTCCACCAATCAGAATGCGGGCGACGGCTTCGCGGTTAAGGCCGGCTTCGATGGCGCTGTCGATCAAGGCGCGTGCGCGCGCCCTGGCCTGCTCTCCGCCCTTTTGCAGATGCCCGGCGGCGGCCAGCAGTTGCAACTCGGCCGCAGCGGGGTTGTGTTCTAGTTCGTGATCGTCCAGATCGGCCAGCTTTTCCCAGTCGCCCAGTTGCAATTGCAGGC
>PWQG01000058.1 GCA_003556835.1 Gammaproteobacteria bacterium | reverse complement strand
TTCTTCCCGCAGTATCCTGGAGACCCGGGCCCCAAGTCGCAACTCCACCTTGTTATTGGCATACATCACCGCAGGGCGCAGCGGAATGTCTTTCACCGTTTTTTCACCGGCCATCACCGCCTTGGACAGGGGCGGTCGATGATAAGGAATCCCGGACTCCGCACCAATCAGTATGATCCGCCCGGACCAGCCGGACTTGCGCAGCTGCACGGCAAGCTGGGAGCCAGCATGACTGGCACCCACCACAACACAGGTTTCTGTTTCACTCATCGGCTGACTCCCGGGTTGATGTCAATCCACACTCCAATCAATGGGGGTGCGGCCACGCTTCTGCAACCAGTCATTGGTCTGCGAGAAGTGCCGGTTGCCGAAAAACCCGCGACTGGCTGACAGTGGTGAAGGATGGGGGGATTGCAGCACCAGATGGCGCTGCCGGTCAATGATCCGGCCCTTGCGCTGGGCATGACTGCCCCAGAGCAGAAACACCAGATCCTGTCTCTGCTCATTGAGCAACTCGATGATCCGGTCGGTGAACTGCTCCCAACCGCACCCCTGGTGCGAGGCAGCCTTGCCCGCCTCCACGGTCAGCACGGCATTGAGCAACAGCACTCCCTGATCGGCCCAGGACTGCAGACAGCCGTTTCGACTCATCGGCAGACCGATATCGCTGTGGATCTCCTTGAAGATATTGCGCAATGACGGCGGCAGTGGAACGCCGGGGCGCACAGAAAAGCACAGGCCATGTGCCTGACCCGGACCATGGTAGGGATCCTGGCCGAGAATCACGACCTTGACGGTTTCAAAAGGTGTGCTGTTGAGTGCGCTGAAGATCTGTTCACCGGGCGGAAAAACCTGCTTCCCCTGGCGCTTCTCCTGCCGCAGGAACTCACGCAGGGACAGCATATAATCCTTGGTGAATTCCTCCTGCAGCAGTGCCTTCCAGGAAGGATCAAGCCGGATTCGATCAGCCTCCGTCATGCCCTGGGCCGCCTCCGCCTATTGTTCCGGCCGCATATGCGGGAACAGAAGAACATCCTTGATGGACGGTGAATCGGTGAGCAGCATCACCAGGCGGTCTACACCAATACCTTCGCCAGCGGTTGGCGGCATGCCATATTCCAGTGCTGCGATATAATCGGCATCATAGTGCATTGCCTCCGAATCACCGGCATCTTTCTGTGCCACCTGCTCCCGAAAACGCGCGGCCTGATCCTCGGCATCATTGAGCTCGGAGAAACCGTTGGCCAACTCGCGCCCGCCAATGATCAACTCGAAACGGTCGGTGACTTCCGGATCATCGTCCTTGCGCCGGGCCAGCGGTGATACTTCCGTGGGATATTCGGTGATGAAGGTCGGCTGTTGCAGGTGCTGCTCGACCTTCTCATCAAAGAGCTCCATCAGGATGCGTCCCGCACCCCAGGATTTCTCCACGGTCATGCCGTACTGCTTTGCCACTGCGGCAAGTGCTTCGCGGTCCTTGACCATGTCTTCGGTCACTTCCGGACAATACCGGACCACGGCTTCCCGCACGGGCAGCCTGGCAAAAGCACTGGCAAAATCGATCTCCAGCCCCTGATAATCGAATGTTGTGGTACCCAGCGCCTGCTGCGCGATATACCGGAACATATCCTCGGTCATATCCATGAGTTCATTATAGTCGGCATAGGCCTGGTAGAACTCGGCCATGGTGAACTCGGGATTATGCCGCGTGGACAGGCCCTCATTGCGGAAATTGCGGTTGATCTCGAATACTTTCTCGAAACCACCCACCACCAGGCGCTTGAGATACAGCTCGGGGGCGACCCGCAGGTACATCTGCTGATCCAGGGCATTGTGCCGGGTGATGAACGGCCGGGCCGTCGCTCCGCCGGGAATCACCTGCATCATCGGCGTTTCCACTTCCATGAAACCCTTGTCGATCAGGTAGCTGCGCATGGCCTGAACAATTTTTGAGCGCAGCATGAATGTGCGACGCGACTCCTCATTGGCAATCAGGTCGACATAGCGCTGCCGGTAACGAAGCTCGGTGTCAGACAGTCCCTTGTGCTTGTCGGGCAGGGGCCGCAGGGCCTTGGTCAGCAGTTTCAGCTCATCGATGTTGACGGTCAGCTCACCCTTTCCGGTGCGAAATACCGTGCCACGTGCCCCTACAATATCGCCCAGGTCCAGCCGCTTGATCTCGGCGAGGACGTCCGGATCGATCTGCTTGTGCGCAAAATACAACTGGACAGGACCGGTCACATCCTGAATCACCAGGAAAGGGCCGCGCATGCGAATGACCCGACCGGCGACGCTCGTGTTCTTGCCCAGGGCCTCCAATTCTTCCTTGCTCTGCGTCTCATGCTCGGCCAACAGATCGGCGGCACAGGCTTCGCGTCGGAAGTCATTGGGAAAGGCGTTGCGCTCGGCTCGGATGGCGGCAAGCTTCTCGCGGCGCTGCGCAATCAGCTTGTTCTCGTCCTGCTGGGCGGCCCCGTCCTGCTGAATATTGTCTGTCATGCTGTTCTGATCACCTGTTCTTGCTGCTGTGGTCCCTGATAACGGCCTCAAAGGCCCTGCTTCAGACTCGCCTCGATGAACTTGTCCAGATCACCATCAAGTACGGCCCCGGTGTTGGTGTTCTCGATGCCGGTACGCAAATCCTTGATCCGCGACTGATCCAGCACATAGGAGCGAATCTGGCTGCCCCAACCGATATCGGATTTCTCGGCTTCCACGGCTTCGGCTTCCTCGCGGCGCTTGCGCTGCTCCAGCTCATACAATTTGGCCTTGAGCTGGGCGATGGCCTGGTCCTTGTTCTTGTGCTGCGAGCGCTGATTCTGGCACTGCACAACAATGCCCGAAGGTTCGTGGGTCAAGCGGATGGCCGAGTCGGTGGTGTTGACGTGCTGACCACCGGCACCGCTTGATCGGTAGGTATCCACCCGGACTTGCGACATATCAAGTTCGATATCGATATCATCATCAACCTCCGGCGAGACAAACACCGAAGCGAATGAGGTGTGGCGCCGGTTGCCCGAGTCGTAGGGCGACTTGCGCACCAGTCGGTGCACCCCGGTTTCCGTGCGCAACCAGCCGAAGGCGTATTCTCCCTTGAAGAACACCGTAGCACTCTTGATACCGGCAATATCACCGGCCGAGACTTCCACGAGCTCGACCTCGAAACCTTTTTCTTCACCCCAGCGGCTGTACATGCGCAGCAGCATCTCGGCCCAGTCCTGTGCCTCAGTGCCGCCGGAACCGGCCTGAATATCAAGAAAGGCGTTGTTCTGATCCATCTGGCCGGAGAACATGCGCCGGAACTCGAGCTGCTCGAGTTGCTTTTCCATCCGGTCAAGATCACCCGTCACATCGGCAAGCAGGCTCTCGTCGTCTTCCTCCTTGGCCAGTTCGATGATATCTCCGGCATCGGCCAGTCCGCTGTACAGCGAGTCGATGGTCTTCACCACCACTTCCAGCTGCGAACGCTCCCGACCCAGTTCCTGTGCCCGGTCCGGATCATTCCAGACATCGGGCTCAGCCAGTTCCAGTTCTACTTCTGTGAAACGATCCGCTTTGTGATCGTAGTCAAAGATACCCCCTGAGGGTATCCGTGCGCTCGGAGAAGTCCTTGATCTTTTGCAGCAAGGGATTGATTTCCATTATGCTATCCTGGTCGTCTTGAAATCGGTGTGGGTTGTATCACGAAGGGCCGCATTCTACCCTATCGAGGCGAATTTTTCATTGCCACATTCGCGCCCGGAATCGAAGGAAACTCAATGCGAGTCGGACAATTTGTCTCCACGACCGGTCTGCTGGTCGGCACACTCTTCTTTGCGCTTTCCCTGACCCCCAGCCTGCTACCCCGCGGCGACTTCACGCAAGGCGTCCTGTCCGGCCTGTCCATGGCCGCCGGTTACGCGGTCGGGGTGATCGGCCTCTACCTCTGGGAATACCTGCAATTGCCAGAACCCCGGAGCAGAATCCAGAAAGTGGTCAAGTGGATCGCCGCCCTGTTCTGCCTGGTGCTTTCGGTCAGCTTCCTGTGGCAGGCCAGTCAGTGGCAAAACAATGTGCGCGGCCTGATGGGCATGGACGAAGTGGCGGATGTGCGCGCCCTGCTCGTGGGCCTGGTGGCCTTAGCTGTATTCCTGGCAGCACTGTTGATCGGTAAACTGTTTCACTTCCTGTTCCTGTGGTTCTCGCGCAGGCTGCAGCGTATTGTGCCACCACGCATTTCCCATATGGTCGGCTTGATGTTTGCTTTCGCCCTGCTCTGGGCCCTGGTCGACGGGGTGCTCTACACCTTCACCCTGCGCAGCATGGATTTGTCCTACCAGCAGATCGACGCACTCATCGAGCCCCAGCTCGAACGCCCTGAAGAGCCCATGAGATCCGGTAGCGACGCCTCGCTGCTTACCTGGGAGAGCATGGGCCGGCAGGGTCGACGCTTCCTGGCGGGAGGACCCCGTGCCGATGACATCCAGCAATTCTCCGATATTCCGGCACCCGACCCCATCCGCGTCTACGTCGGTCTCAATGCGGCCGAAACCCCCGAGCAGCGGGCCGAACTGGCGCTGGAGGAACTGATCCGTGTCGGCGGCTTCCGTCGTTCCGTTCTGGTGCTGATCACACCAACCGGCACCGGCTTCGTTGACCCGGCCGCCATTGACACACTGGAATACCTCCACCGCGGCAATATTGCCAGCGTTACCGCCCAGTATTCCTATCTGCCCAGCCCGCTATCCCTGATGGCCGAGGGTGAATACGGTGCGGACAGTGCCCGCGCCCTCTTCGAAGCGGTATACGGTCATTGGACACAATTGGCACCGAACAACCGGCCCAGGCTCTATCTATTCGGTCTGAGTCTTGGGGCCCTGAATTCGGATCGCTCCTTCGATTTCTACGACATCATCGATGACCCCTTCCAGGGCGCCCTCTGGAGTGGCCCGCCATTCCGCAGCGAGACCTGGCGCAATGTCACCAACCGCCGGGTGCCGGGTTCCCCGGAATGGCTGCCCCGTTTCCGCGACGATTCAGTGGTGCGCTTTGCCAATCAGAACGGCGGCCTGGAGTCGGGCGAGCGCGATTGGGGGGATTTCCGTATCGGCTTCCTGCAATATGCCAGCGACCCGATTACCTTCTTTTCCCCCGACTCCTTCTATCGAGAGCCGGACTGGATGCGCGAGCCGCGTGGACCGGATGTCTCCACCGACCTGCGCTGGTTCCCCATCATCACCATGCTGCAACTGGCGGCCGACATGGGCACCGGCACGTCACCACGCGGATATGGCCATGAATACGCAGCAGAGCATTATCTTGACGCCTGGTATGCCCTGACCGACCCTTGGGGCTGGAATGAATTCAGCCTGGCACGACTGCGTGAATACCTGATGCAGAGGGATTACGAATGAGGCGTAACAGGTTGTTGCCAATCTGCATGCTGCTGGCAGTCGCTGCCTGCACCTCCGACCTGCCCCGGAGCGAACGGGACCGGGAAGGCGGCGTCAGTTACGAGGCGCTGCATGCCGTCATGACTGAGACCATTGAAGGGCTTCTGCTGCAACTCGAGGCCCTGGTGTTTGATCCGCATCGCACGGAAACCGAACTGGCCCGATTGCGTCAGCAACGCACTGAAGAAATCGCCGAGGCGGCCTGGGAACTGCGCACGGCCGCCGACATTATGGTCCGCCTGCCCGTGGCCATGGACCTGCCACCGGAACAGCGCAATCACTTCCGCCGCCTCACTGGTGACATGCAACAGGGTGCGACGGACCTCTATGAAAGCGCTCGCGATGGGAATGGTGACGACTTTGGCGGAATCATGAGCCGTATCCAGCAGAGCTGCGACAGCTGCCACGACCTGTACCGGGCGCACTGATGTGGCCTGCAACCCGAAGCTTGCACCCGTTGCTGTCCGCCACACTCCTATGCCTTTGCACCGCGTCGGCCCTGGCTGCAGACCGACCGCTGGCGCTGAACGAAACAGAGTTTTCAGCCGGCGGCTTTATCAAACTGCACCTGCTACGCGGCGACATCACAAGCGCGCACCAGAGCCGTCGGGGTGATCAGCAACTGCATATACCCCATATCCCCTTGGACTCATGGGCTGAGGGCGATCGTGATCGCAGCACGCTGCATGCCAAGGACACCCGATTCTGGATTCGCTCGGTGACCCCGGGCAATCTGCTGGGCAATGTGGAACTGTTATACGAGGCCGACCTGCATGACGCCGCCGACACCCATAAACTGCGGCTGCGCCACGCCTATCTGCTGGCCGATGATGTATTTGGCGGCGAAGTACTGATCGGACAGACCTACACAAGCTTCATCGATACCGCATCCATTGCCGAATCGGACAGCGGCATCGCCGTCGGGACCATTGTGACCCGTCACCGCATGCTGCGCTGGCGCCAGGCGTTGGCAGACAATACCGATTGGCTGGTGGCACTGGAGCAACCGCTGAACCGTATCAGCCGACCCCAGCAGAATGGCTACAGTGCCCATGGCAGCAACCGCCGTCCCGATCTGGTCAGCCGCCTGCATACGCGCCAACCCTGGGGCAGCCTGTCACTGGCCGCCATGCTGCGCGAAATCCGGCATGAAGACCCGCTCACGGGCCAGCGGCAGCAGGACACAGGCGCCGCCATAAGCCTCTCGGGACGCATGAGTGCCGGCGTATTGAGCAATCTGCGGTATATGATCAGCGCAGGCAATGCATTGGGCCGCTATTCCACCCTGGGTACCTATACCGACGCCTTTCTCTCCGGGCAGGACCAGCTGGAACTGAGCAGCAACTACAGCGCCATGCTCTCCTACCAGCACTACTGGACTCCGCAGTGGCGTTCAAGCCTGACCCTGAGCCAGACAGGTGCCCGGCTGCCCGAGCATGCAGGCGACGAACTCACCCGACAGGCGCGCTCCCTGCAGCTCAACCTGATCTGGGCGCCAACCCGCCTGGCTTCCGTTGGGCTTGAATACCTGCATGGCGAACGGCGGGCCCATGACGGACGTCGTGGTTCCTTGAACCGCTTTCAGCTGAGCACCCGCATCAATTTCTGACCCGGAACAGATCCCATGGAAGACAGACCGGACAACACATTGCACAATGCCGACATCGAGTGGCAGGATTCCGGTGCGCCCTGGTCCCGCGAATACGGCGACGTCTATTTTTCCCGGGAAGGCGGAATGGAAGAGACCCGGCACGTATTTCTGGAGGCCAATGCCCTGGAATCGCGCTGGCGGGAGCGGGACCGACCCGGCGCCCGGTTCACCATTGCTGAACTGGGCTTTGGAACCGGCCTGAACTTTCTCAGCTGCTGGCGCCTGTGGCAACAGACGGCCTGCCGGCACCTACGCCTGCATTTCATCAGCTGCGAAAAACATCCCCTGTCCCTTGATGCCCTGCAGCGCGCCCTGGCCGCCTGGCCGGAGCTGGAACGCTATCGTGACGCCCTGCTGGACGCCTACCCGGAGCACGTTCCCGGCTACCATCGGCTCCTGCTGCAGTTGCCGGGTGACGCACAGCCGGTGACCCTGGACCTGTACTACGGTGACGCCGAAACCCTGCTGCGCGCCCAGAGCAATCGGCAATCCCGCATTGACGCCTGGTTCCTGGACGGCTTCACCCCGGCACGGAATCCCGCCCTGTGGTCGGACAGCATGCTTGAGACACTTGCCGGGCTGAGCCACAAGGGCACCACACTGAGCAGTTACAGCGTGACCGGAAGAGTGGTGCGCAAGCTGGAAGAGCTGGACTTTATGGTGGAAAGACGCAAGGGATTCGGCCACAAGCGGCATATGCTGTTCGCCGAATCCCAAGCCGAAAGTGCTGTAGAAGCGCGTCGGACCCGGTCACCGAAGAGCCCCACCGCCACAGTCATTGGCGCAGGCCTGGCGGGCAGCACGGTGGCCTGGAGCCTGGCGCGGCGTGGTTACCGGGTGACCGTGCTGGAGCAGGAGGACCGACCGGCCACAGGCGCCTCCGGCAATCCCCAGGCCATTCTGCAATGCCGCCTGAACCGCATCCCGGACGCCCTGTGGCAATTCAACCTGCTGTCCTTCCTGTACGCGGCCCGCTTCTACGATCATCTGCAGACCACGGCAGGCATGGACATCGAATGGCATCGTTGTGGAGTGCTGACCCTGCAGAGCGCCTATCAGAATACCCGCAAAGCCACCACGCCGGACAGCCACGCACATTACCCGCAGCAGGTACTGCGATTTGTCTCTGCCGCGGAAGGCAGCCGGCTCTGTGGTCTTACCCTCGAAGAAGGAGGGCTGTTCCTGGCAGACGGTGGCTGGCTAAATCCGGTGCGCCTTTGTCAGGGCCTGTTGTCCCACCCGGGTATCGAACTGCGCACGTCATGTCCGGTCAGCGCAATGGAACGGAGGGATGGCTCCTGGGACTTGCTGGATGCGCAGGGTGAGTTGCTGCAACGCAGTGATCAGGTGGTGATTGCCAACAGTCACACAGCCCGCCAATTCCCTGTCACAGCCGACTACCCGGTATTACCGCTGCGCGGGCAGATCAGCTTCCTGCCCGCCGACGAGTCCAGCCGGAAACAACAGACGGTGATATGCGGCCGCAGTTACCTGGCGCCGGTCAATGGAGAGCAACAGCATTGTCTGGGCGCCAGCTATGTCAAAGACCGCATGGATACGGCCCTGTCAGCCGCGGAACACGAACAGGTGATTGCCGGTGTGCTGCCCGATATCCGGGAACTGGCCGCCAGGGCGCCGGAAGCGACCCCAGGCCGCGCCGCACTGCGAGGCCGCTCCGGCGACTTCGTACCACTGGCAGGGCCGGTGCCCGACCCGGACGCCTGGCGCAGCGTCTATGGTGGCGCCCAGCATCTGGGGCGTAACAGTGTGCCCCTGCGACCGGAACTGTTGCCCGGCCTGTACATGACGGTGGGACATGGCTCCCATGGCATGGCCAGCTGCCCGCTGCTCGGGGAACATATTGCGGCACTGATCAGCGGCGAGGCCTCGCCATTGACGGAACAGATCACCGGCCTGGTGCACCCCTGGCGCTTCATCGCCCGCAGGATGCGAAAAGCCCGGAAAACCGGTGGTGATCCGATGTGATCAGGGATTCCCTGAATAGAAGCGGGTCAGGGCCCGATCCAGGTGCGCAGCGTCCTCGCTCCCGGCCAACTCCCGGATGGAGTGCATGGCAAAGGTCGGCACACCGATATCGATGGTATCCACCCCGATACCCGAAGCGGTGATCGGTCCGATGGTGCTGCCACAGGCCATGTCACTGCGGACCACAAAGGCCTGCACCGGCACATCGACCGCTTCGCACAGCGCCCGGAAACGCGCCTCCGTGCGACTGTTGCTGGCATAACGCTGATTGGCATTGATCTTGATCACCGGCCCGGCATTCAACTTCGGTCCATGATTGGCATCATGGCGATCGACGAAATTCGGATGGATGGCATGGGCATTGTCGATGGACAGGAACAGGGAGTTGCGGATCATACGCTCGTAGGCTTCGCGCCCACTGCCGGCGCGGGCATCAACAATCCGCTGCAACACCGACTCCAGGAACGGACCCTGGGCACCGCTGGCCGATGCACTACCCACTTCCTCATGGTCATTGCAGACCATCAGGGCATAGGCATCTCCATCCGCCTGCAACAGGGATTCAGTACACACATGGCAGCTCAAGAGATTATCGAGCCGCGCCGCGCTGATGAATTCCTCCCGTAAACCGGTCATGGCCGGCGCCTGACTGTCATAAAACAACAGCTCATGGCCCAGCACACGCTCCGCACTGTCATCCCCGCCCTGCTCCTTCACCGCATCGAGCAGGAAGGCGGCAAAATCGAATTCTCCCGACTCACCCTGCAGGCAGAGCACCGGCGGCAGTTCATTCTGGGCATTGATACTGCGGTTCTGGTTGGCCTCACGGTCCAGATGGATGGCCAGGCTCGGAATCACGGCAATCGGTCGCCGGAAATCGATCAGTGCTGATGCCAGCTCGCCATTTGCACGCCGATAATCGACCCTTCCGGCGAGCGACAGATCCCGGTCGAACCAGGGCGCCAGCAGTGCGCCGCCATAGACTTCCACTCCCAGTTGCACCAGGCCCTGCCGCCGCGTGACCGGTTGCGGCTTGACCTTCAGGCAGGGACTGTCGGTATGGGCGCCGGCCATGGCAATGCCGGTTTCGGCGGGATTACCCGCACCGACCCGGAAAGCGATCAGGGAGGACTCATTGCGGGTGACGTAGTAGCGCCCACCGGCCTTCAGGTCCCAGCCCTGCGACTCATCCAGCGCCTGGTAGCCACCCGATTCCAGTCGACGGCTCATGCTGGCCACCGCATGGAAGGGTGTGGGGGAGTCGGCAATGAAGTCGAGCAGCCCCCGGTTGTATTCCGTATTTGTCACGATCAGGGATTGACCTCAAGCAGCTCCACATCAAAAATCAGCGTGGCGTGCGGCGGAATCGGTCCCGAACCACCCGGTCCGTAGCCCAGTGCAGAGGGAATGAAAAGCCGATAACGGTCGCCCGGCTGCATCAGCTGCAGGCCTTCGGTCCAGCCCGGAATCACCTGGTTGAGGCGGAATTCAACCGGCTCACCACGCTCGATGGAGCTGTCGAACACTTCGCCATCGATGAAACGGCCTTCATAGTGTGCCAGCACCGCGTCCACCGGTGACGGGGAAGCGCCACTGCCGTCACCCGACTCCAGCACCATGTACTGAAGGCCACTGTCGGTGGTTTCCACACCGTCGCGCTCGGCATTTTGGCGCAGGAAGTCCTCGCCCTGCTGCCGCGATAGATCGGAGAGGGCTTCCTGCTCCTCCATCAGTCGTTGCTGGAAGGCGCTGAGCGCTGTCATCATCTGCTCTTCACTCAACTGCACATTGCCCTCAATGGCATCACGCAGCCCTTCGATGAAAACGTCAATGTTGATGTCGCGAGTCAGCCCCTGCATCTCCAGGTTCTGACCGATGTTTACACCGATGCTGTAACTGATCTGTTGTTCTTCATCATCCAGGTCGACGGCGCTTGCGTGCATGCCGAAAGCCAGAGCGCCGGCAGCTGTCAGGACGGACAGGGTTCTGCTTTTCATAATGGATCCTGTTGCTGGGTATTGCGTTTGGGATATTCACTGTGTAATCCCCGAATACTAACGCCAGCGCGCATGAATTTCCACCACCGCGGAACCGGGGAACGCGCTTTCACCAGCTGGAGTCCCGGGTTATGCTGTGGTTTTAACAGGTATCATCGGGATGACATTCATGACGCTTCGGACCCTGCAACTGTTGCTGCTTGGCGCAGTGACCCTCGTGCTGACGGCCTGCGGGAGACAATACTCTGTCAGCGTCAACGAAAATGTGCTCTTTGATCCGCGTGCCCGGCAGGTGCAGGTGCATTTTGATGACCCGGGACTGCAAAGTTGTGTCAATGTGCGCCTGCGCCAGCAGGAATACGAATCGGTGGATCAATTGCGGATACTCTCCTGCTCCTATCTGGAAATCCGCAACCTCGACGGTATCGAGGTACTGCGCAACCTGGAGTTTCTGGATGTGGGGGACAATGAACTGGTGCATCTGGACGCCCTGCGCCGACTCGACCGCCTGGCCTCGGTGCGGGCGCCCAACAATCCTCTCGACGACATCTCGGGATTACTGGCCCTTCCGACCCTGACTTCAGCCATTCTCACGGGTACGCAGGCCATTCCCTGCAGTCAGCTCGATCAGTTGGCAGAACGCCTGGGTGAGGATCTATTGCGTCCGGTACAATGCGCCAATTGAGCGCTGTTCAGGCCGGCACACCACTGTGGAAGCGGAACTGTGCATCGGGCGCTTCGATCAGCTCGCGCTCGTGCTCCCGGAACTGCTGCACCCGTGGCTCGATATCCTCCCCCGCATACATCCGGGCCAAGGCCAGATAATCCTCGAAGTGTCGTGCCTCCGAGCGCAGCAGATTGCGATAGAAACGGGACAGGGTCTTGTCCAGCAACGGCATCAGTGCCGCAAAACGCTCGCAGGAGCGCGCCTCCACGAAAGCACCGATAATCAGGGTATCGATCAGGGTTTCCAGATGGCCGCTGCGCATCCGGTCCCGCAGTCCCGAGGCATAACGCGAAGCAGAGAGGCGTCGATAGGCGATGCCGCGCTGCTCCATGATGGCCACCACCTGCTCGAAATGCAGCAGCTCCTCGCGCGCCAGTTGCGACATCTTGTGCAGCAGCTCACTGCGATCAATGTGCCGGTACAGCAGGTTCATGGCCGTGGCCGCGGCCTTCTTTTCACAATTAGCGTGATCGATCAGCAGGATTTCCTGCTGTGCCACGGCCTGGTCCAGCCAGGCTGCCGGCGTGGCACAGCCAAGAAAGTCACGCACGGGCTGCAGGTCGGGATGCGTTGACATGCCGGGGTCCGCCGCAATCAGATCAGATTGTCATTGATGGTACGAATCAGCAGATCCTGCATGCGCGGTTGAGGCCCGCCGGAAATCGTGCCGGCATCCACCATGATGGCATCACCGGACTGACTCAAACGCACGGAAAAGTCGTGCGTCTCAGGCTCATCACCACCCCGCCGGAACAGGCGGGCAAAGAAGCCGGGCTCATCGGCACTTTCCGCGCCTGAAAAGCGCACGTCAAAGCGGCCATCGTCGCGTTCCTGATCCAGAATCTCGATCTCGGCGTTGTTCAGGGCCTGATTGACCTGGCTCCAGGCACGCTCCATATCGATCCGCAACTCCAGTCGCGTGTCTCCGGCCCGCTGCTCTACGATATTGGCTTTGCTTTCGGCTTCGATACTGCCAGCCAGCAAGGAGACCGATGATGCGCGATAGAGATCGGAGCGATCGGCCAGATACAGGGAAATGGCAGCGAGCATATTGTTTTCGCGCTGCAGGCTTTCAGACTCATCCGGCCACCGGGCAGGCTCATCCGGACCACTTTCGCCCGCATCACTGACATGACGCACATAAATCTCGGAGTTTCCGGCATGCAGGCCCGGCTCGATCCGCACCTGGTATCGGTGACGCACATCCTCGACGTCGGAATCGGCCAGCCAGACGGTTTCCAGCCGGCCCCCGACGGGATCTTCACTGCGCACGGGAATACCCTCGGTGGGGAAGAAATCCCGCAGCCGCGGCCAGATCTGCCCGGAGGTGGCACCAATCACGATCCATGACCGGTCACCGAAACGCTGCACCACAACGCCTTCACGCACACGAGTATCAATCGGTTTGGGTGGTGGTGGCTGGACGAAATACTCGAAATCACCCACCGGTTCGGGTGGAATCACGTAGAGATCATCTATGGTGTAACTGTCCAGTTCCATCGGAATATCCATACGCGCCACCGTCGGCGCGCGCAGGTAATCAGCCTGGCGATCACGGAACATGCTGTCCTCGTCATCACTGATAATCCAGGAGCAGGCTGGCAACAGACTGGTCGCCAGAACAATACAAAGAAATTTCACTGTTTTCGACATCAGGGGCCTCATCGGGCGGGGCTTTTCCACCCGTATCAACTCAGTCCTGCGTGACGGATCGCTTCACGCAGGGGGATATGGTAAGCGCTGTTCAGTTCCACCAGGGGCAAACGGATCCCCCGATCTATATAACCGAGTTCACGCAGCGCCCATTTCACCGGTACCGGATTGGATTCCAGAAACAGGGCATTGTGCAGGCCGGCCAGGCGCGCATTGAGCAGGCTGGCCTGTTCACGTTCACCGGCAATGGCCAGACGACACATCTCGTGCATCTGCGCCGGCGCCACATTGGCAGTCACGGAGATGTTGCCCTTGCCACCAGCCAGCATCAGGTCCAGGGCAGTGGCATCATCGCCGCTCAGGATGGTGATCCGGTCGGCGCACAGATGGATGACATGTTGGGCCCGGTCCAGATCCCCGGTGGCTTCCTTGATACCAATGATATTGTCGACATCGGCCAGCCGGTCCACCGTCTCGGGCAACAGATCACAGCCGGTGCGAGCCGGAACATTGTAGAGGATCTGCGGAATGTCCACGTTCTCGGCAATAGTACGGAAGTGGGCATACAGCCCGTCCTGGCTTGGCTTGTTGTAGTAGGGGGTGACCAACAGGCAGGCATCGGCGCCGTATTCTTTCGCGGCTTCCGTGTAATAGATGGCTTCGCGTGTATTGTTCGAGCCGGTGCCGGCAATGACCGGAATCCTGCCCCGGACCTGCTTTACACAGAAACCGATCAGGTCACAATGCTCCTGTTCGGTCAGCGTGGGCGATTCACCGGTCGTGCCTACCACCACAATCGCATCGGTACCGCTTTCCACATGCCACTCGATCAGTTTGCCGAAGGCCTCATAGTCGATCTCTCCATCGGGCTTCATGGGAGTGACGATGGCAACAATACTGCCCTGGATCATGCGTTAACACCTCGAAAATCATTGAAGGCAATGCGGCGGGATTGGACTCCGGATTGCTCGCAGGCCGCGACTGTAACACATCCCATTCCGCCGCCAAAGCACGGGCAGGATGCTCAGTTGTGTCCACCGACCGAGTCGCCACCATCTTCCGCCAACATTGTCGCAGAGTCTCCCTCGTCACTTTTGGTGTCGGAATCCGGCGGCCGGGACGGCCAGGCATTGATGATGGCCTTGATCAGGGTGGCCAGGGGTATCGCAAAGAACACCCCCGCCAGCCCCCACAAGCCACCGAAGATCAGCACAGCGGCGATGATGGCCACCGGGTGCAGGTTGACCGTTTCGGAAAAGATGATCGGTACCAGCACATTGGCATCAAGCAGCTGAATGACCGCATAGATGGCCAGAATGGTGAAAAATTCACTGCTTATGCCCCACTGGACATAAGCCACTGCTGCCACCGGTATGATGACCACTGCCACACCGATGAAGGGAATCAGCACGGACAGCCCCACCAGTATGGAAAGCAGCAGGGCGTAGTTCAGCCCCATGACCATGAAAGAGACGTAACTGACACTGCCCACGATCAGGATTTCCAGTACCTTGCCGCGCACATAATTGGCCACCTGCAGGTCCATCTCGGTCCAGATCTGTCGCATCAGTGGTCGGTGGCGCGGCAGCAGGCCACCCACCCAGGCCAACAGCTGGCCTTTGTCCTTCATGATGAAGAACACCGTAACGGGAACCAGAATCAGGTAAATCAGGCCGTTGAAGACATTGGGCAGGCTGGCGATGGAGTAGGACAACACGTACTGACCGAACGTGGCCAGATCGCCGCGCAGCCCGCGGATGAACTCCTGCACCTGCTGCTCGGTCATCAGGTTGGGGTAGTTTTCGGGCAGCAGCATCAGCAGGTTCTGCCCCTCGTTGATCAGGCGCGGCAACTCATTGAGCAGTCGGACCAACTGGTTCCACGCTTGAGGCAGCACCAGTAGCAATATGGCCATGAAACCACTGACTAACAGGACGTAGACAATGATCACCGACGGCAGGTAAGGCAGGCCCATGCGCAGCGCCGTGTTGACCATGCCCTGCAGCAGATAGGCAATGATCAGTGCCACAATCAGCGGAGCAATGTAGGAGCCCATGGTCAGCAGGACCACAAGGGCGGCCACCAGTATCAGGGTGAAGATGATGGCTTCTTCATCGTGGAAATACCGGTCAACAAAACTGTCGAAGAATTTCCGCATCCGAAGAGTCATCCTTTCCTGATCCAATAGCTGTAGCGGGCATCCTCTTTGCGGAAATCCAGGATTTCGTGCCGGCTCTGCGCTACAAAGGAGTAAAAATCGCGTTCCGAACCCGGATCCGTCGCAATCACCTTCAGCACCTGTTGCGGCTGCAGTGTGTTCAAGGCCATCTTGGCCTTGAGCAGCGGCATCGGGCACTGCAGGCCGGTCACATCCAGTTCCAGATCGTTTTCAGTTTCCATGCGCCGCATTTTAGCAGGCAAGTCAGAAGCATGCACGGCGCAGTTGCATCAGCACACGGAAGCCCGGATGTCGCGGAAATTTTCTGTGTTATTATCGGTCTAACTTGGGAATCCACAGATTGTGGCAAATCGGAGAGCATTGGCATCATCATGAAACCCTTCCGACGGATTGGCAGCATCATAGCCATGTCTTCCGCGCTGGCCCTGGTTCCGGCGAGTCAGGCGCAGGTCCAGCTGCCCTCGCTCGGCGACCGCATGTCGGGCGTGTTCACACTGGAAGAAGAACACCGCATTGGCCGTGATTTCCTGCGCACCATCCGCCGCTCCGCTCCCCTGATCAATGACCCGCTGATCAATGATTATGTGGTCAACTTCACCCACAACCTGGCACAGCACAGTGATCTGCAGGATCACCGTATGGCCTTTGTGGTGATCGACAGCCCCGCGCTCAACGCCTTTGCCGCACCCGGGGGTGTGATCGGTGTCAACGGTGGCCTGTTCCTCAATGCGCATACCGAAGGTGAATTCGCCTCGGTGATGGCCCACGAACTGGCCCACGTCAGTCAACGGCACTTTGCCCGTGGCGTGGAGGACGCCCAGCGTCGACGCCTGCCGGACCTGGCCACCTTGCTGGCCAGCATCGCCGTGATGGCCACTGGCAGCAGTGCCGGCCCCGCCGCTGTAATGGCCGCCCAGGGACGCGCCATCGAAAACCAGCTGCGGTTTTCGCGGCAGAACGAACAGGAAGCTGATCGCATCGGAATCCGCACGCTCTATAACGCCGGCTATGATCCCAATGCCATGCCGGCCATGTTCGAGCGCCTGCTGGACATGTCCCGCTTCAGCAGCCGCCCTCCGGAATTCCTGCTCAGTCACCCGGTAACCGAATCGCGAATTGCCGACTCGCGCAATCGCGCCAACCGCTATCCACCGCGTGACGCTGAACCGAAAATGGAATACCACCTGATGCGCTCCCGGCTGCAGGTGCGCTACGAATCGAACAAGGCGGATGCGGTCCGGGAATTCCGGCGCCGCCTGGATGACAGCAACGATGACTTCGAGCGCACCGTGAATCGTTACGGGCTGGCCATGGCACTGCAGGCCAATGAGCAATACCCGGAGTCCCTGCGCTATTTTGATGAGCTGCTGGAGGACGACCCCAACCGCATCACCCTGGTCACCAGCCGCGCGGAGACATTGACGGCCATGAATGAGCCGGGACAGGCGATCCAGTACCTGGAGCGCCACCTGCGCATCAATCCGGGCAACCATCCCCTGACCATGGCCCATGCCCACGCGCTGATTTCCGCCCGTAATTACAGCGAGGCCGTGCGGGTGATGGAGCGCCACACCGTGCGCCGCCCGGAAGATCACCATCTCTGGTACCTGATAGCAGAAACCCAGGGCATGGCCGGAGACATCAGCAAGGTGCACCAGGCGCGAGCGGAATACTTCATTCTGGTGGGCGATTTCCGCAGCGCACGTGAGCAACTGACCTACGCACTGCGGATCGAAACTGTACGGGAAAACAATGACCCGCTGGTTTCACGGCTGCGCCAGCGGGTGCGGGATGTGGAAAACCTGGAAAGGCAGATGCACGGCTGAAGCCGCGCCCCCCAACGATCAGGCCATGCCTTTCACCTTGAGTTTGCGCTGGGCGGAGAAATCCAGCATGCGCTGCAGTGGCAGCATGGCCTTTTTCGCCAGCTCCCGATCCACCTGAACACGATTGCTGCCATCACGAAGCGACTCCAGGGTCGCCTGCAGGCTGTTCATGCCCATCCAGGGGCAGTTGGCGCAGCTGCGGCAGGTCGCATCGTTACCCGCAGTGGGCGCGATGATGAAGGTCTTATCCGGCGCCATGTGCTGCATCTTGTAGAAGATGCCCTGGTCGGTCGCCACAATGAACGCTTCATTGTCCATACTGCAGGCGGCCTCGATCAACTGAGTGGTCGAACCCACCACATCGGCCATGGCCAGCACAGCCGCCGGTGATTCCGGGTGAGCCAGCACGGCGGCATCCGGGTACAGGGTTTTCATGTCCATCAGGCCCTTGGCCTTGAACTCCTCGTGCACAATACAGGCCGCATCCCAGAGCAACATGTCCGCCCCGGTCTGTTCCTGGATGTAGTGGCCCAGATGCTTGTCCGGTGCCCAGAGAACTTTCTCACCCTTCTCTTTCAGATGCTCGATGACATCCAGGGCAATGCTCGAGGTGACCACCCAGTCGGCACGCGCCTTGACCGCCGCCGAGGTATTGGCATAGACCACCACGGTGCGGTCGGGATGCTGGTCACAGAACGGGGCAAACTCTTCGATCGGGCAGGCGATATCCAGGGAGCAGGTGGCTTCCACCGTGGGCATGAGTACGGTTTTTTCCGGACTCAGGATGCTCGCCGTCTCACCCATGAAACGCACGCCCGCCACGACCAGTGTACTGGCATCGGCATCACGTCCGAATCGTGCCATCTCCAGGGAGTCAGCCACGGTGCCACCGGTTTCTTCGGCCAGCGACTGCAGTATGGGATCGGTGTAGTAATGCGCCACCAGCACAGCGTCCTTTTCCTTCAGCAGCGCCTTGATGCGCTCCCGGTAATCGGCTTCCTGCGCGGCGTCAAGATCGGGTTGCTCGGGCACTGCATCGAGGTACTCCCGAACCATGATCCGGTCTGCGGTCAGTGAATCATCCCGCTTTGAAACTGCACTCATGATCGAAGGGTCTTCTTTTGAAGTTAAGCTGTCATCTTACCATAGTATATGGCAGTGGTAAGAGTTCGCTTCGTCGTGTCATCCGACGCTCAAATGATAGCCTTGCCGTGGCGGGCGGCAATCCCTGTGGATTTTCGATGACACTCGGCCGATTTACGAACACGTTTGGCCCACTCGAGTGTTTCTCTGGGCACTGGTCAGTAGATCTTCACCATCCATTTCCCTGGCGCTTGTTGCAGGTTCCTTTCGTCGCTATATTATGTTGATGCTGCATGCACGTAGCACGTGTAACATTCCTGACACTGCATCCGAACAGTCGTTGATATACGTTACCCACAAGAGCCCCTCGTACATCATTTCACTTCATCGGTGTTAAACACTTTCTGGAATATCGACTCGATATGCATTGCCTCTGAATCAGTCAGCGCACTGAACTCTTTTTCACGCGCACGCTTGGAGAACACTCCGTCATTCTGGTGCAGGAATTGAAATAGCAAATCAAGAGTACGCTCTGGCATGTCAATGTAGGCTTCAACCTCGCCACCGAAAGCGTCGTAGCGGCGCAAGAAGTCGGCTTCTTGGGGTAGATCCTCTTCGATGGTCTTCTGGACGCAGGCGTAGAGAAACTCAACGTGGGGAGTCGCATCGAAGAAGCGATAGAAGTCCCCCGTGTCATTGAGCACGTGCACATTGAAGCTTTCCGTCGGCTCCCATGAAATGAGCGGCAGCAACCGGTCTGAATAACTTTCCAGAACGGTTCGGTAGTCATCCATCCGCTCCAGGATTGCAGCGGAGACAGGAAAAACAACGCCGGGTGGATTGAATCCGCGTTCAGCTAGAACATGGTGGATGAGGTAGCGGTGAATCCGACCATTGCCGTCTTCAAACGGATGAATATACACGAAGCCAAACGCAAGTACTGCCGCAGCAATCACGGCATCCAGGTTTTGCGCCTGCCCTCTGTCGAAGGCAATCATCCCCTCAATGAGCGCCAATAAGTCCTCGGAACGTGCACTGATATGTGCGGGAAGCGGCATTCTGGTTACACGGTCATGTTCACCGATAAAGCCTCCGCTGTTGCGCAAACCTAACATCACGAACCGTGCATCACCAATGACGATATTCTGCAGGCGTTGGAGTTCGTCCATATCAATTGACTGCCGGCCGGCTTCACCGATGGCCCGGCCCCAACGTTGGACGCGATCTAGCGGCGGACGCTCACCTTCAATGGCATAGCTTGACCGTGAGTCTTTCAGCAACAGAAACGCGGCAGTGCGGGCGAGGATATCCCGTGGTACATCGGCAACAATGGCGCGCGCTCTCTCAGACAGATTCAGCGCAGTGAATCGCTCCAGTGATTCGGTACGAAAGACCAGCGGGCAGAAATCCGGCGTGCCGGGCAGATTGTTCTTTACCCGGTAGCGTGGCTCGATCTTGCCTTCACCCGCAAATTGCAGCTCAGGGTTGACTACTGAAACGTAGCGGCCGGCCGTTGCATCGGGCAGGTCAAGGTTCGTACCAGTCAACCATTCATAGAGGAACCATATGCGGCGAGCGTAGCCACCAGTGGGCGTTTCCCTCACCAGTGATTCGATGGCAGCGGAACCAGTCGCCAGGAAGAGACGTTTCAAGACGGCGAGATCAAGACCCTCATATTTGAGGGCAAAGATCAGGTGCCCTTCGAGCGTCGCATGCGGGGCATGGCGTGGGGTCAGTATGCGCCAGCCATCCTGTTCGACGATACGATGACGCTGACCAAATGCTGAGAGCGTCCGAGGCAAGGGCACAGCCAGTCCGTAGGCGTCGATCAGAGCAGCGTAGCCCGCCGGAGTCGCTGCCTCGGGAAGGCGTCTTTCCTGAAAAATCGTCACTGGGCCTGAAAATTGAGCTTGCTCTTCCATTGCCATGAATAACGTTTCCTTTCCTCGAAAATAAGCCCTTATCCCCTAAATCGTCTGAAAATTGATCCTATCACATGAATATTGTTTCCAGAAGCAAACATTTCATGAATTATGTTTTAAAACTACGAGAGATTCAATTCAAGCTGATTATGCCTACTTAGGCGAGGGGGCATTGTCACCGAAGAAGATAAGTTTGGGCTTCATGTCATGAAGCGCCGCGGACTGACTGACACACATGGGAGCAAAAGTGACAAGCTGGAGGGCGGTGGTCACAGCTCGCTGAAAATGCTCAGGACTAATGATATGAGCGCACCAATAGTGGATGCGGCAGCGGATTGAGGCGATCTTTTTACGGAGGTTTTTACGGGAAAGGCGGGGCGCTATACAATTACAACGCTAAGCCCTTGAAATATGGTGGGTCGTGATGGATTCGAACCATCGACCAATTGGTTAAAAGCCAACTGCTCTACCACTGAGCTAACGACCCTTCGAGAAAGTGCGACATACTACTATCTCGCCTGAAAAACTCAAGTGTTTTTTGCGCATTTTCGCAAAATCCCGAGCTCTCAGGACTGGTAGCGGGTGGGGTCGGCGATGCCGGCTTCGGCAAAGCCCCGGCTGCGCAGTCGACAACTGTCGCAGCGCCCACAAGCGCGCCCCTGTTCATCGGCCTGGTAACAACTCACCGTGAGGCTGTAGTCGACCCCGAGGCGATGACCGAGGCGGATGATATCGGCCTTGCTCATCTCCTGCAAGGGCGCCGCGATTCGCATCACGCCCCCTTCCGCGCCAGCGCGCGTTGCCAGGTTTGCCAGCTTCTCGAAAGCGGCAATGAACTCGGGACGGCAGTCAGGATAGCCCGAATAGTCCAGGGCATTGACCCCGATGAATATGACCGACGCGTCCTTGACTTCCGCCAACGCCAGGGCGTACGACAGAAATACGGTATTCCGCGCCGGAACATAAGTCACGGGAATGCCGGCGTCTTCCATGCCATCTTCCGGAATCGACAGACTGTTGTCAGTCAAGGCAGATCCGCCCAGTGTTCCGAGCGCGAGTGGCACCACATGGAAGTCGGCTATCTGCATCGCATCACACAGAGCCTTTGCCGCCTGCAGCTCACTGTGCGCCCGTTGCCCATAGTCGAAACTGATGGCATGACAGCGATACCCCTCGGCGCGAGCCACGGCGAGACAGGTGGCCGAATCCAACCCCCCGGACAGTAATACCACGGCGTTCTTCATTGCATCAGCGTCCCGGCTCATCGCCCCAGATCAGTTTGTGCAACTGCAGCTGCATACGCACCGGTAACCGGTCCTGCACAATCCAGTCCGCCAGATCACGGGCTGCAAGCTCTTCGTGACTGGGCGAAAAAAGAACATTGTCCACCCGACGGGTGAGGTCCAGCTCATCGAGCTGTTCCCGCGCCCATTCATAGTCACGACGATCACAGATCACGAACTTCACCTCGTCACTGCGTTTTAGCCGTGTGAGGTTATCGTAAAGGTTGCGCTCGCATTCTCCGGAACCCGGGGTTTTGAGATCAAGAATCACCACTACGCGCTGGTCGACATGGGAAATGTCCATCGCCCCGCTGGTTTCCAGGGACACCCGATAACCAGCATCACAAAGCTCGGCAAGCAGGGGGATGCAGCCCGGCTGGGCCAGTGGCTCGCCACCAGAAACCGTGACATGACGAGCCCCGAACTCCCGGACACGCTCCAGAATGTCGACACGCTCCATCATGCTGCCGTCGTGGAAAGCGTAGGCGGTATCGCAGTACTGGCATCGCAAGGGACAACCGGTGAGCCGGACAAACACCGTTGGCCAACCCAAAGTGCTGGTTTCACCCTGCAGGGAATGGAAAATTTCGTTGATACGCAAGCGGTCCGCCTTGCTCGGCGAGACTTCCACGGTATCGCTGCCCGTGGACGCGAGAAGTGTCGGATTCATACCAGGAGTGACCGGATCAGTTCAGGGAGCGCAGATAGATATCTGCCAGATTGGCGGCCGAGGTGTTGGGGAAACGGGCAATCACCTGTTGCAACATTTCACGGGCCTGCTGCGGCTCACCCATACGATCGTAAACGGTACCCAGCGTATACATGGCATCTTCGATCTTACGACCATCAGGATAGTCATTCAGGATGACTTCAAAAGCATCACGGGCCTCTTCCATCATGGACAGATTGACATAGGCCTGTCCCATCCAGTACCAGGCATTGGTCACAAAACGACCGTCCGGGTATTCATCCAGATATTGAGCAAATTCAGCAACGGATTGCTCGTATCCCTCTTCCTGTAGCAATACATCCAAGGCGCTCTGATAGAGCTGCTGCTCGCTCAGGCTGTCCGGATCCGGCAGTGCTGCGGCCGATTGCTCCATGGCTTGCGCAGGGGAGCCCGGACGGCTTTGTTCATCTGCTGCAATTGGCTGTCCCTCGACCGGTATTTGCGACAGCTCATCCGATGGCACGGTTGATGTTGGTGCAGAGGGCGCAGAAACTGCGGCCTCACCGGATTCGAGATCCTGGTAGAGGGCGCTGATGCGAGAATCGAGGTCGGAATACCTCTCCATGGAATCGCGCTGCATGCGGCGGACCTGGAACGCCTGTTCCTCGACCATGCCGCGCAGCTGCTCCACCTCCGAGCGCAAGGCCCGGAGCTGGTCGTGCAGAAGGCTGAGTGCTTCGCTACTCGATCCGGCGCCCTGCTGAGCCATCGCTCCTGAAGACAGGATGATGGCCAGCAGTCCTGCTGTAGTGCTGCGCACAGATCTCATTACTCAACCCCGTTTTTCAGTCAATCAGCCGGCCGGATGAATCTCGACACGACGGTTCTGACGATACGCTTCTTCGGTCTGACCGCGGACCGCCGGGCGCTCTTCACCATAGCTTACCGTTTCGATCTGGGCGCGCGATGCTCCATTGACAATCAGGAAGTCACGAATGCTGTTGGCACGACGCTCACCCAGTGCCAGGTTGTATTCCCGTGTACCGCGTTCGTCGGCATGACCTTCCAGTCGGACGCGACGGTTGGGGTTTTCAGCCAGGTTGCGAGCGTGAATGATCAGCGTCTCACGATCCGAAGGCTGGAACTCGGCCACGTCGAAATCGAAGTAGAACACCGTGGTATTCAGGGCAGCCTGTTCGATGCGCTCCTGGGCTTCACGCTCGCGCTGAAGTCGTTCCTGCTCGGCAGCCTGTGCTGCGCGGGCAGCGCGTTCTTCTTCAGCGGCCTGTGCAGCAGCCGCTGCAGCCGCGTCTTCCTCGGCAGTGTCTGTTTCAGCGGTTGAGCCACATGCGGCCAGACCCAGAACCACAAACGCCATGAATCCGATTTTCAATATTTTATTATAAGTACCCACTCTCGATGTCCTCCAATAGACAAAAGTTATTCCAGACAATGCCTTAGTTCATGTACGGAGACCATGCCGGTTCCCGCACATCGCCCTGCGTGGATGGTAAACGGAACCTCACTCTTCCGTCAATGGAAACTGCGTCCAGAACGCCTCTTCCGTTGTACATCGTGCCATACATGATCATGCTGCCATTGGGAGCCACACTCGGCGATTCATCCAGTGATGTATCCGTGAGTGTAACCGTGCGCAACGTATCCATGTTCTGCACGGCAATGCTGTAGTTGCGGTCCTGCCGCGAATCACGGCGCACGTGCACCAGATTGACCCCATCCTCCAGGTACATGCCCTTGGCACAATAGAAGCAATCGAAGGTCAGGCGCTCGGGAAAACCGCCACTGAGGTCACTCTGATAGATCTGTGGCTGACCAGTACGATCCGAGGTAAACAGGACGTACTGACCGTCCGGCGTCCAGCTAGGTTCAGTATCGGCGCGAGGATGATCGGTGATCTGGGTCAATTCCTCGGTGGCCAGATCGATCACATACACATTGGGCGCTCCGTCACGCGACAGCACCAGGGCCATACGCCGCCCGTCCGGCGACCATACCGGTGAGCTGTTGATGCCACTGAAGCCCGGCAGCTGGCGCCGATCGCCGGTGGCAAGATCCTGAATGAAGATGCGCGGCAGATTGGTTTCGAAGGATACATAGGCAATCTGGCTGCCATCCGGCGACCAGGTCGGCGACATGATCGGCTCGCTGGATTCGAGCAGGACCTGGGAGCGGCGAC
>PWQG01000393.1 GCA_003556835.1 Gammaproteobacteria bacterium | reverse complement strand
CGGAGACCCGCAAAGTATTCCGCACCATATCATCTTTGATCGCTGCTACTTCCGGGGCGACCCGGTAAACGGAACCCGCCGGGGCATTGCCATGAACTCGCGCGATACGGCGGTCATCGATTCCTGGTTGGAAGACTTCAAAACTTCCGGCTCCGATTCGCAGGCAATCGCAGGATGGGGTGGGCCCGGCCCTTTCAAAGTCAGCAACAATTACATTGAGGGCGCCGGGGAAAACATTCTGTTTGGCGGGGCCGATCCGAGCATTGACGGACTCGTCCCTTCCGATATCGAAATCCGGGGCAATCATTTTGCCAAGCCATTGTCCTGGAGAGAAGGTCATCCTGAGCACGACGGCTCCTCCTGGACGATCAAGAACCTGCTGGAACTGAAGAACGCACGGCGCGTACTGATTGATGGCAACCTGTTTGAATACAACTGGCCGCAAGCCCAGAATGGTTTCGCCATCCTCTTTACCGTCCGCAATCAGGACGGCGGCGCGCCCTGGTCAGTGGTGGAGGATGTAACATTCTCGAACAACATCGTCAGGCATATTGGTTCCGGGATCAATATACTGGGACGCGACGATATCCAATCGAGCCAGACCAGCCAGCGCATCGTGATTCGCAACAACCTGTTCTATGATGTAGGCGGAGAATGGGGAGGTGGCAGGCTGCTTCAGGTGCTGGAAGGCGTGGATGAACTGATCATTGAACACAACACGTCCTTGAACCGTGAATCGATTATGATGATAGAAGGTCAGACCAGTAATGGCTTCATTTTCAATAACAATATTGTCATGCACAATCAATACGGCATCATCGGGTCTGGCACCGGCATCGGTAACGCTTCACTGCAACGGTTTTTCCCGGACCATCAGCTGGAAAACAATGTGATCATAGGCGGGCCAGCGGGCAACTATCCCAGAGGCAATGATTTCCCAGGGTCCCTGCGAAGAGTCGGATTCACCGACCCCGACAATGCAGACTTTCGTCTGAGCGAACCCGGAAGGGGAGCGGGAGCTGACGAGCATCCGCGGCCGGGCGTTGACTTCCCGTCACTATGCGCGGCATTGTCAGACACTGAACGGCAGGCTTACTGCATGTGATGCAACTTTGGCAGCGGCCAGAATTTGGCCAGGCAGCATTGGCAATTGAATGCCACTGTTTCGCGAAGACTTCGAGCCCTTATGCCGATACGGCTTTTCTACGGATCACCGCCGCGCTACCGGTATAGTGGCTGCCGTATTTTCGCGGATCTGTTTTGCGGCGCACGACAGGCTGATCCAGGAAGGTTCGACACCACAGCTCAAAGGATATCAATGTCCACAGTTGCAGGTCGGCTTCTCGTCCCCGTTGATGGAGTGACAGCAGGCGCTCTATGTAATCGACATTGAAAATATTCCGTGAACGGCTTGATGCGGAAAACAGCAGGTCGCGCACGAAGTCACTCATCTCTCCACGGAACCAAGCCCCCAGCGGTACAGCGAACCCCTGTTTACGACGATCGATAATGGAATCCGGAAGAATGCCACGCATCGACTGTTTGAGTATGTGTTTCGTGTTGCCATTATGCAGTTTCATTTCAGGAGGAATCGTGGCAGCAAACTCCACCAGCTTATGATCGAGCAATGGAGAGCGTGCTTCCAACGAATGGGCCATGCTCATGCGATCGACTTTGGTCATGATATCAAGCGGCAGATAGTTCTTGATGTCATTGTACTGCACCGATGACAGCCAGTGATCACTTTCCTTTTCCAGGCACTCACGCTTGTAAGCCAGTGGGTCGGTAGCGAGTATTCTTTCGGCCGCCTCTCTCTGGAAAAGACCACGCTGCTCCTGCCTGCCGAACAGCTTGCCAGCATCCAGGTAGCGTTCAGCGCCATTCAATGCAATATGCCTGAGGAAATTTCGTCCTTTCATTCCTTCCTTCATGCCAGCACCGATGACCCCCAACATACGGCGTACAGGGTAGGGGATGCGTTCTCGCTGGCGCTCCTTCTGCTCCTTCAGGTACTTGTCGTAACCACCGAAGATTTCATCGCCACCATCGCCGGACAGCGCCACTGTCACCTTCTCAGCCGCCATCTTGGATACCATGTAGGTGGGAATTGCCGATGAGTCGCCGAAAGGCTCATCCAGGTACCAGATCAAATCATCCAGAATATCCAGCACATCGGGCTCCAGGATGAGTTCATGATGGTCGGTTCCCAATGCGTCTGCAACCTGACGGGCATAGGGCGCCTCATTGAAGGCCTGCTCTGAAAAACCGATCGAAAACGTCTTTACAGGCTTGGAGGACTCGCGTGCCATCATCGCCACCACGGCGCTGGAGTCAATGCCCCCGCTCAGAAACGCGCCATAGGGAACATCACTTCTCATGCGTATGCGAACAGACTCTTGCAGCGTCTCAAGAAGCGTCTCCACCGTATCTTTCTCACTGCGGGAGTAGTCCGGTTCGAACTGCACATCCCAGTAGGACGTGATGGTCGGAGCCTGCCCTGCCTCGATGGTGAGCATATGGCCGGGCTCAAGTTTTCTGATTCCTTCCACTATGCTTTCCGCAGGCGGTGTTGTTAGAAACGAAAACAGATGACCCACCGAGGCCCAGTTCAGCTCACGATCGACATAGGGCAGTTGCAATATCGATTTGATTTCCGAAGCGTACACCAGTCGCCCCTGGAACTCTCCGTAGTACAAAGGTTTCTTCCCCAGACGGTCACGCACGAGCATCAACCTCTGCCGCTTCTTGTCCCAAAGCTAAAACGCAAACATGCCACGCAGTTTATGCACGCAATCGATACCGTATTGGTCATACAGGTGAACGATGACCTCTGTATCACCCGAGGTGGAGAACGTGCATCCCATGGCCTGCAGTTCCTTTCGGATCTCCTGGTAGTTGTAGATCTCTCCGTTCATCACGACCTGCACACTGCCTTCCACATTGCTCACTGGCTGCTGCCCGGTTTCCAGGTCGATGACACTCAGTCGGCGCATTCCCATACCGATGTTGTCATCAATAAAATACCCTTCGTCATCGGGCCCTCGATGAATGATCACGTCACACATCGCCTGAACTTCCTCAAATCCAACTGGCTGTCCCTGTATTCCAAAGACACCTGCAATTCCACACATACACCAACCTCATTGTAATCACGTTGCTCGGGCTATAGTTTAATTGCGAGCGGGGCAGACAACTCGCCAGGACCATCATTCCGCACTTGTTCTGGCGCGGAAATACCGAAGCGTACAGACAGTTTTTCAAGCCCCAGAAAAGTAAGTGGATCAACCGGAATGCCAAGCTCCGTATTCTCCTGTTTCCGTAACCACCGGGTATCACCGGGAACAAGCACATCTCCCTCGGCATTGCCACTGCTTCGCACCGTGCTGAACAGTGACTCAAGGCGCTCGGAGAAAACCTCCGGACTCCCCATCTGGCTCAGATCGATGGCAAGGAAAAAGTGGCCGTTCTCCCCGGAGTCATTGAAATTCTTGAACATCGAATTGACTTTTGTAGAGAACAACGCACCTGTCAGAACCGAAGAAAGGATCTCTATCATGAGTGCGATGCCATAGCCCCTGGCACCTCCAAAAGGCAATAGTGCCGCGCTGTCCAGCTCCCGCGCGTCCAGAACACTTTTGCCCTGAGCATCCACGGCAATTCCCTCCGGCAACGGCTTTCCTTCCTCGGCGTATTTCATCACCTGCGAACCACACAGCCCGGATGTGGACATATCCAGAAGCATGTTTTTCCCCTCACGACCAGGCACCCCGAACGCAAATGGGTTGGTGCCAAACACGGGTTCTCTCCCACCGTACGCAGCCACTCTGGCAACAGAGTTGCTGAACGCCAGACCGATCATATTGTTTTCTGCTGCAAGATTGACGAAGTAAGCCCCAGTACCAAAGTGATTGCTATTGTGAACACCCACGGCACCCACACCGAACTTGGCAGCTTTTCCAATGGCCAGGCTCATGGCTTCATGCCCAACGTAATGACCCAGGCCCTGATCACCATCCATGACTGCCACAGCCTGACTATCTGCGCACAGGGTGGGGCTACAGGGGCACTTGATGAGTCTCGCTTCAAGCCGGGCAAGGTACGCGGGCAGGCGCCATATGCCATGGGTGTCGCGGCCCACCAGATCACTCCATATCAACGCTTCCGCAAACCGGAGACCCTGTTCGTTGTCAAAACCTGCCTTTTTCAGAAGCCTTATCGTCCACACGAGCAGTTCGTCGTGCATTATTCTTTTTTCTCTTTCCATGGACTCCAACTTTCTTTCCGAATGTGTGAGTGATGTGTTTCCAGGCCTTGTTGATAAAAGGTACCGGGTCATCCAGGCAAAAATAGGGGAATACCAGGGGAGGGCCTTTTATGCTGCGCAGCCATTGGGACAGATTGATTTCTCGCAGCCTTCGCAACTCAAAGAATGCGAGAATATCCAGAATCACCCACCAGCGACGTACGCCTTCGCGGAAACCGGGTTTCGTCGGCTTCTCACCAGTGAGCAGGTAGTTGTAGATGAGCCACGGCATATCCAATCCACTCTTGCTCACCACCGCCTGGGCGGCCGAGGTGCGTGGATTGCATTCGATGATCTTCAACTGACCATCACGTTCGTCATACTTGAACTCGACATGCCCCAGACCGGCAAAACCTATACCATGGAAAAAGCGTCGCCCCATGGCCTCAGTAGCAGGAAGCCGTTTACTTATTGTCAGGCAGGCTGCACCAGAGTTCTTGGGATATCGGCGATAGATCTGGTGGGTATACTCGAAAAGGGTCTGTCCATTACGGGTCATGTAGCAGAAGTAGGCGCTTTGCAAGTGATCAGGCCCGGGGATTATTTCCGTGACAATCATCTTCAAGCCCTTGGCAAGCATTTCCCGGACTTTATCTCGCAGTTCAGCCTTGTTGCCGGCAATCAGATACTTCTTGTCTGTATAGTGCTCGCGGAACCGGTGGGAATGAACGGGTTTGACCATTATGGGAAAACGAATCCCGTCCTCCATTTGCTCAACATCCCTTACCGATTCCACGTGATAGAAAGCGGGCGTTGGGCAACCGGCTTTTCGCGCTAACTCGAGCGTGGATAGTTTGCTGAGCATGGCGGTGCTGATCCCGGGGAGCGTGTCATCGACCACAAAACGCTGTGCCAGCTTGTTACGATTTTCCGCCAGATATTCAACCGCCTCATCGTCACCAGGAAAAATCACCGCTCCGCGAAGTTTTTCACTATCCCCATCGAGAAGGAATCTGCTCCAGTATTGTTTCTGGCTTTCGCCGGCGGGTATGACCAATGCTTCACTGCAATAGCGCGATTTGAAAGCAAAACACCCTTCCGACGCGCATACATAGACCGGAATTTTTCGCCTACCGAAACTACGCACTATGCTCAACGCGTTTTCTTCTCCGCCAAGCACGAGCGCTGGGGGCGTACCGCATCCATCCTTCCCGGGCACGTTCATATTCCCGCCTTATATCTGAATATATAGTCAAGTATCAAGGAACCAACATGTATTCTGGATTCCGTATTGGCAATCAGGGCATGATGGTGGAGTCCGGGGGTAGTATTAATTTCGTTGAGCCGGCAGTGGCTCTCATCAAGCGGCAGGGTGTGATCGTTCAACATGAGGTCCACCCCCGACAGGGTCACGCCCAGAGCCCTGGATATGTCCCGACCAAACTCAATAATGGAAGGATGTACAGAGTCCTTCACTGTCCGGTTCTGGCTTCTCGAATATTGGTTACTCGCGGTCTTGATTGTCACGCTTTCACCAGCAGGGATCACATGGCGGCTAGACAAACCCTGGTCCGCGAGTGTGTACCTAGCATCCAGATCCAGGGTCAGCGGTGACAAGGCTACTTCGTCGCGCAGTCGGCTCGCGTTTTCCCTTTCCACAAGCGTTTTGATCGTACTGTGGCCGTCGCCGACCAGTACGGGTGATTCGCGGCGTATGGCATCGATGAACTCACCGTCCAGATACAACAAACGATAATTGCCGCCAACATGCTCCTTTTCTATCATCAACGCAGCATTGGATGAATGCACGGCAGCCTTGCAGGAAGCCTGCAACAAACGCGACCTGCTATCGATCTTGGTGCATACACCACGACCCCCGGCGGCTCCGCTGGCCGGTTTTACCACATAGTTACCCCCACTGGACTGCATGAAATGCAAGGCCTTATCAACACTCCGAAGTCCGTATTCCATGTAGTCAGGAACCTGGTAGCCCTGCTCTTGCAACAACCTGTTCACCAGAGGTTTGTTCCCCGCAATACGCAAGGTCAGATGATCGTCAAGCATCACTTCCCCCTGGCGTACAAAGGTCCGCTTTCCCCCTTTGCTCAATCTATGGAATTCGTCACCAATGGGATCGATATCCGCGCCGATATCCTCGGCCACACTCTTCCAATAAGCATCAAAGAATCGTGACCTGATCATCGCAAAACGACTTTCCAGCGAGCGCTCTCGGGATGGTACTCTGGCGCGCACGAGTTCGAAGACATGTCTGACTGGCAGCATGTCATATCGGTACCACGATGACGCGTGGCTAGCCTGGGGTAATGGTGCAGTTTGTTTCATTCAGGTACCTGTCCACCCATTCGTTGGAGAACTCTCCTCTTTTGACGCTGTTCACATAGGGGTCGAGCGTCGCTTTCTGTTCATACAGTCGCTGCAGGGTTTCGCTGGCAAAATCCTTTCTGATCACGACGATTCCGGCTTTGTCTCCAACGATAATGTCGCCGGGATTGACTACCACACCCCCACAGGAGACAGTAAAGTTGATTTCACCCGGTCCACGGTGCAAGGGCCCTATTGGTGTTTCCCCGCAAGCAAATACGGGAAAGCCGTCGGCGATTATGTCCGGCAGATCACGCACCAGACCGTCAATGACAAAGGCTGAGATGCCACGGTGCCTGGCCTTGGTGCAGATGAGATCTCCGAGCACGGCATTGCTTTTGCTGCCGCCCGCATCCACGACCACCACATCGCCGGGTTTGGCCACGTCCAGAACCTTGTGCACCATCAGGTTGTCGCCCGGGAAAACCTTGACGGTACAGGCTGGACCACATATGGGACCGCCGCCGGACATGTCATGTATGTCGTTATTCATGGCATACATTCTGTTGAGCATGTCCGAGATATCCGGCGTATCAAACTGTCGAAACTGGTCGATAAGTTCGCGGGAAGGACGTTCAATGTCCAGCCTGATACGGAAACCCGGACCGGAGTTCATTT
>PWQG01000158.1 GCA_003556835.1 Gammaproteobacteria bacterium | reverse complement strand
GATGTGGGCCACCATGCCGATCACCCGGAACTGTGTGGCCGTTGCGTGAGCAACGTCGACGGGGAAGGGGAGACCCGGCACTACGCCTGAGGCGCGGATGAACCCCTGGCTGCTGTTGGCGCTGCTCGTCATGAGCCTGGACCAGCTGACCAAGCTGATGGCCGAGCAGTGGCTGGTTTACCACCAGAGCGTGGAGCTGCTGCCGGTGCTCAGCTTCACCCTCAGCTACAACCCGGGCGCGGCCTTCAGCTTCCTCGGGGAGGCGGGGGGCTGGCAGCGCTGGTTCTTCTCCGCGGTCGCGTTGGGGATCTCCGGCTACATCATCTGGTGGCTGCAGCAGATCCGCGGCCAGCAGCACTTTCTGGCCTGCGGACTGGCACTGGTGCTGGGCGGTGCCGTCGGCAACCTGATCGACCGGGTGTTGCACGGCCACGTCATCGACTTCATTCATTTTTACTGGCAGGACTGGCACTACCCCATCTTCAACGTGGCCGACATCGGCATCACGGTGGGCGTCGGTATCGTCATTATTTACATGATGTTCCTGGAACCCCAAGCCGGTGATCAGAGCCGGTAACGAGGGCCAGTGACCAGATCCAGTAACGAGGGCCAGTGATCAGGGCCAGTAACGAGGGCCAGTGATCAGGGCCAGTGACGCCGGGGCAAAAGGCCAGAGACAGGAACAGAGCAAACGTGCCCCGCCGTCATTGCGAGCACCTCGCCCCCGCCCCGTCATCGCGAGGGCCGGAGGCCCGCGGCGATCCACACGCTGACATGGACTGCCACGCCCCTTCGGGGCTCGCAGTGACGGGGGCTACACGGTCAAGTTCATCAAGAGCAAAGCGAAGCGATCGCCAGCCATCGATGCCTCCGCCACCTTGCCCCCGCCCTACAACTCCTGACAAACTAACTGAGAAATCCGACCCAGGTATCACTACCATGACCCAAGTCCTCCTCGCCAACCCCCGCGGCTTTTGCGCCGGCGTCGACCGCGCCATCGATATCGTGGATCGCGCCCTGGAGCTATTCGGCGCGCCCATCTACGTCCGCCACGAGGTCGTCCACAACCGCTACGTGGTAGACAACCTCCGTGAAAAGGGCGCGGTGTTCGTCGAGGAACTGGACGAGGTGCCGGACGATACCATCGTCATCTTCAGCGCCCACGGCGTCTCCCAGGCCGTGCGCCGCGAGGCTGAGCGGCGCGGCCTGCGTGTGTTTGACGCCACGTGCCCCCTGGTCACCAAGGTGCACATGGAGGTGCAAAAGTACGCCCGCGAAGGGCGCGAGGTGGTGCTGATCGGTCACGAAGGCCACCCCGAGGTGGAGGGCACCATCGGCCAGTACGAGCGGCTGGGCGGCACGGCGGGGGACATCTATCTGGTGGAGAACCCGGAGGACGTCCGCAACCTGACGGTTCGCGACACCGACACCCTGGCCTTCGTCACCCAGACCACCCTGTCCATGGACGACACTGCCACCGTGATCGACGCCCTGCGGGAGCGGTTCCCGAACATCACCGGGCCGAAGAAGAACGACATCTGCTACGCCACGCAGAACCGGCAGGACGCGGTCAAGGAGCTGGCGGACCAGGTGGACCTGATGCTGGTGGTGGGTTCGGTCAACAGCTCCAACTCCAACCGGCTGCGCGAGCTGGCCGAGCGCAAGGGCGTGGAAGCCTACCTGGTGGACTCGGCCGAGCAGCTCCAGCGCGAGTGGCTGGAGGGGCGCAAGGCCGTCGGCGTGACGGCCGGGGCCTCGGCGCCGGAGGTGCTGGTCAGGCAGGTCCTGGAGCAGTTGCGGGCCTGGGGGGCGCAGGCGCCGCAGGAGGCCGTGGGCATTGAGGAGAAGGTGGTGTTTTCGTTGCCGCGGGAGCTGAGGCCTGCCGGTTAGATCAAAACCTTAAAATAAGTCGGACAGCACCTGGGGCTCCATGTGGCCGGTAGCTCACGACATCACCCAGCGAGGACCTAGGAGGCCCGCATTACCAACAATCGCTGGTTGGACCTCGTTCTCCGGTCTCGTCAAGAGTGAGGGTGCCACACTGGGTGTCAGTTACCCCTTTATTCTCGTCCTTGGTTGCGGTTAGCGTAAAAGTCTGGCCGTCGGTCTCGACGTCCACAATCCAAAGACCCTGCTCTGAGGTCTGATCGCCGGGGTCCTGATACTCGTTATTGGCGGTGTATCCACGTTCCATCATCTGTGCTGTGCTCATGATGGCGGCCCGTCCGTCCGCCCGCTCTGCACGCATCACTTGGTTTGTGTAGATCGGGTAGGCGATTGACGCGAGTATGCCTATGATCACGACCACTATCATCAATTCGATCAGGGTAATCCCGCTCTGTCTTGCGCTCTTCCCAGTCAATTTGTCACCCCCAAGTTGAATGTCCACCCTAGCAGATATTCTCTCATCAACGCGCTCTCAAGGTGTACCGTTCATCGGTGTCGCTGCACCGACTGTCGGAGGATCGGTGGTGTCTGTGTCAGCGACAGCTATAGACTTTAGGCATGAACAAAAAAAGTCACAGTAACGGCTTTACCCTAGTGGAACTCTTGGTCGTTGTGGCGGTGTTTGCCATTATCGCTACGATTGCGGCTCCCAATCTCCGTACTCTGTTCCTAGAAAATCGTGCCACGACCCAGGTAAATCAATTGGTCGAGGCGCTTAACGTTGCGAGGTCGGAGGCGGTGCGCCGTAATCAGGCGGTGACCTTGTGCCGTGTAGGTGAGACTTGGGCTGACGGGTGGGCCTTGGCACCTAGAGGGAGTTCAGGCGAGTCCGACTGCGCACCTGGCCAACTAAGGGAGGGTGGCAATCTCCTTCGTGAGTGGGGAGCACTTGAAGGTGCGACTCTAAATCTGACGTCTTCGTCAGATTTAGATCGTATCCGATTTGATCGTGCCGGGATGCTTGAGGGAAATCCGCTAACGTTTACGTATACGATTCCCGGTACCAATGTTGAGCCACGGGAGGTCGGCGTCTCCGCGGTCGGCAGGGTAACCAGAGAATGAAGTGGAAAAAGAAGAGCATATCTAGCATTTATCGTGGCCTCAATCCTATTCAGGAAAGTGTCTTTAAGTCCACGACTGGCGACCCGCTGCAGCCTAGGTCCCAAGGTGGGGAGGTGCGCCGACGCCAACGCGGCTTCACTCTGGTAGAAGCGCTAGTCGCTCTTGTCATCTTGTCAATCGGGTTGCTTGGCTTGGCAACTCTACAGATGAATAGCGTTTCCGCGACGCACAGTTCCATGCTTAGAACCCAGGCCTCTGTTTTGGCGTTTGACCTCTCTGAGCGGATGCGTGTTTATCACCGGTCCGCGGCGGATTACGTTTCATCATGTGATGGGAGTCCAGGGATGGGAGAAATGCAGGATTGGTGCGACATTCTGGCGGATCGACTTCCAAGCCCTAGTGCCGAGGTTGCTGATCTAGGGGATGACGAATACCTGATCCGAATCACATGGGCTGAGCAGCGTAATATCTTGGCCACGACGTTGGCGGGTGATACGGGGGCCAGAGAAGAGTTTACATATCGGTTTCAGCCGGCTAGGTAGAGGTGACCATGAAAAGACAGGCGGGGCTGAGCCTTGTCGAGTTGATGATTGGGCTCCTGGTGAGCCTGATCCTCTTGGCGGGCGTTATACAAATATTTATTAGCGCCAGAGCTAGCTCTGAGGTTCAGGCAGGTGTGGCCGAGATGCAAGAGAACGCCAGGTTCCTCTATGGCTTTATTGGTAAGCATATTGCCCAGGCAGGTTACAGAAATCCCTTCGAGAGCTATGGGGGGCGCCAAGCAGGCTTCGACGGTTTATTTGATAATTGCGAAGGGAGCGTGCCTTTGTTCGGTGAACAAGGGCAGTCCGACTCCATTCATGTGTGCTTATATCCCGGAAGCGGCGATGATGGCCTAGACATAACGGATTGTCTTGGCGGTGGTGCGAATAATGATGGCCTCGTTCAGAGCCGGTTTTTCTTGAGTAATGATGGGAGCCTATCCTGCGCCAATGGTTCTGGCCAAGTGGAATCCTTAGTCGGTGGTGTTCAGTCTATGGAGATTGAATACTTGGGCAAGGATGGCTTGATCGGAACCGCAAGCAGTGTCGGAGATTGGGCGGAAGTCACGGGGGTTCGTTTTCACTTCGACCTGGTGCCGACATCTGGATCCGCTCTGGTGGACGACTTAGAGCAGACTATTACCTTCACGGTTGCACTCCGCAATCTACGGTAGAGGCATTGCCATGGATAATGAGCGAAATTTTCTGCGTGGCGCGCGTAACAGGCAATCTGGAGCAGTCCTTGTTGTAGCTCTGATTATCCTGGCTGTGATGACATTGCTTGGCGTATCGGCCATGCAAAATGCAACCATGCAAGAACGGATGTCTGGACAGCACAAGCAGGTCATTGATGCCAATATGGCGGCTGAGGTGGCTCTCAAAGAGGGGCTGGATGCCCTGCGTGAAGACGATAGCATCGGCTACGTGGACTGTGCCGATGATTGGGACTCCGTGGGTTGGCGGGAGGTTACCCGATCAGATTGGGCGGGGTTAGGTGCGGGATGGTGTGTGGCCGAGTGGGATGGAAATCGGGAATATAATGGTCAACCGATTAGGACATTTTATTTGCGAGGGGCCTCAGATGGCGGCACTCGAGCGTCAGTAGTTGCGGAAGCGAGCCGGACTTTCGTAACTGCAAACTCCGCACTCTACTCGGAAGGGCCTATGTGGCTTCAGTCAAGCTCTGCTTCGGCGTCTGGACTGGATATTTGTGGTGACGATGATAAATATGGGGCGATAACGCCGTCCTCCATTGACCAGCATAATAACTTCGTTCTTGAGGGGGAGCCCTCGCCCGACCTTCAAGGCAGTGATGTCTATGATGAGGGGTACTACATCAATGTGGCTGAGTTGGTCAGCGACTTGGTCGGTTCTGCTGATGGTGTAGGAGATTTCGACGCAATTGAGAGTGAGGTGTCCGGGAATCCGCAGTTTCCCGAGGATGGTGCACCAAGCTGCAGTGGTGACATGGAAGTACACCACTACGACACTACTGGTATGAGTGGCAACCCTGTTGCTAACGGGCTCAGAGGTTGTGGCTTATTGGTAGTGGAAGGCGATATACGCTTCCATGGAGGCTTGGAGTGGTATGGGCTAATCGTGGCCTCTGGCGAGGTGGTTTTCGGTGGCGGTGGCTCAGCGGATTATAATGTTGCCGGCGCAGTTATGGCTGGTGGTGAAATCGATGGCGATGACGCCGCTTGGGTAACTGGTGGGATGGAGCTGAATTATTGCAGCTCTGCGATGCAAGAGCTATCAGATAATATGAGTTTTGCCGTACGCTCTTGGCGGCATACCACAAATGACGAGTGGACTAAGTGGGGCGATTAATCGGTGGGTACCGGCCAGTAGTTTGAGGGTGGCCAGATGCCTCTAACTTTACCATTATAGATTGTTTGCGGTCAGCGTTTTGTAATGATTGAACCAAGGAGGGTTCAAGGTGAGCAAGGCAGGGATATCGCTATTGGAAATGCTTGTTGTTATTGCCGTGACAGCCATGATAGGGGTGTTGGCTGCGCCGCGACTGACGGCTCTGTTCGAGGCGCAGGGCGCTGCCAGCGTGAGCAGGGCACTGCAGCTCTCGTTAGGTCAGGCTCGCTACGAAGCTATTCGTAGGGGTACCGTTGTGGTGGCTTGTAAGAGCGGTGCCGGAGATGGGTGTGACCCTGACGCGGGGTGGGAAGATGGTTGGTTAGTCTTCGAGGATCCAGTGGGATATCGCGACTGTCAGCTTGAGCCCGGTGGCGACGTTTGTGCACCTGGAGGGGGCGCAGTCTTGCAAGTACAGAACAGGCTGGGCTATTCATTCCGCGTATCTCACAACCATAATGTGCAGAAGCGAGTGGTGTTCCAGCCAGATGGTCAAAGCAGAGGGTATACAGGAAGGTTTACTGTTTGCTCGGAAGACAGCACGGGTATAACCGGATTCGCGATCTCCCAGACTGGCCGAATGAGGAGCTTAGGAAGTAGCGAGTACCTGCCCTGTCCATGACCTTAATGCACTCGATTCAGTATTGCATGAACTTCGGTGTAGGGCCCCGCTGGGGTGGAGTCGGTTCCCACAATAGCTGGCACTAGAATAATTGCTGTTGAGCCCATGTTGAACCGTCCTGCCTCTTCTCCCCTACGGATTGTTGGCCCTACTTGCCTAGGCTGGTTGTATTGATGAGTGGTAACGCGATTTCCAGCCGGAGGGGTCACCTCGCCCGCCCAGACCGTCTCAATACTCCCCACATTAATCGCCCCCACCAGCACCAGCGCCATCGGCCCGCACTCGGTGTCGAAAATACAAGCCACCCGCTCATTGCGCGCAAATAGCTTCGGCACCGTCCGCACCGTAAAGGGCGCCACGCTGAACAGCCGACCCGGCACGTGAATCATCTTCCGCAACGTGCCGGTCATCGGCATGTGCACCCGGTGATAATCCCTCGGTGACAGGTAGATGGTGGCGAACCACCCGTCCCGAAACTCCTCCGCCAATGCCTCATCACCGCCCAGCAACTCGGCAGTGGTAAAACCGTGCCCCTTGGCCTGAAATATCGTGTCCCCCTCGATCGGCCCCATCTGGCTAATGGTGCCGTCAGCCGGCGACAGAATGGCGTCCGGGTCGTCCGGCATCGGCCGCGCCTCGGGCTTCAGCGCCCGCGTGAAGAAGGCGTTGAAGGTGGGGTATGCGGTGGGGGCTTCCTCCAGCGCCTCGCTCATGTCCACCTTGAACACGCGGATGAAGGTCTTGATCAGCAGGTTCTTGAACCACGGCGTCTCCACCCGCACCGCCCAGTGGGTCACCCGGGAGATCGCGTGGTGGGGCAGAGGGCGGAGCAGGGCGGCTTTCAGGTGGTCCAACCAGGTGGCGGGGCTTTCGTCTCGGTAGACACTCATCCGGAGGGCGTTCTCAAGCAGTGGTTCATCACAGGTTGACGCAGAGCATACCGGAAAAGTGCCCGGCAACGGCAGCCTGAGCTCGATGGCCGGGTGATATACTGCACCTTATGCGCTTGACCAGCCAACAAATAGCCACCATCCGTCAGGTCGTCGCCGAGCAATTGGGTAGCGACGCCCGGGTGCTTCTCTTTGGCTCACGCGTGGATGACGCCGCGAGAGGCGGAGATATCGACTTATTGGTGGAGACAGAACGGGAATTGGCTAATCGCGCGGCCGAGGCCAGTCGGCTTGCGGCAAAGCTGCAACTCGCCCTCGGCGATCAACGCATTGATGT
>PWQG01000397.1 GCA_003556835.1 Gammaproteobacteria bacterium | reverse complement strand
GGCAGGGTTTGCAGTCCGTGCCGGGTCAGGCGCTCAAAGTGCTGCACGAAGCGATGAATCTGTTCGCGGTCCATGATTCCCGGGGCCTCGGTCGTCGGATCCAGCCCGGCAGCCAGTTTCTGTTCCTGCTGGCTACGCCATTCCAGGACGCAGTGAAAAGTGGGAATGCGAAGCATGATCAGGCAATCCAGTCGTTGAAACAGCGATTGATACTCTCCGGCCAGTTGCCGGTTGGCATGGCCCCGCCAGCTGCCATCGCGATCCTCCATCGCTTCCAGGTAATTGATGGGTCGCTCCAGAGCCTCATCATCCTGGGGTTCGAGACCCAGGCACCAGCCCTCCAGAATGATGATTTCCGGCGCGTCGGTGATCAGCGGACAGTCCTGCTCTGCTTTGCGGTCATCGCTGGATTTGTCTAATCGGGGCAGGCGCACGGCGTGCTGTTCGCTGGCCGTTGTCAATGCGTCCAGTGTGGCCAGTGCCAGCGGGATGTCATGGGTGCCGGGCACGCCCCGTGTTTTCAGCAGGGGATGAACTTCAGCAGCCAGGCGCTCCCGCGCGGCGCGTCCCAGATAGAAGTCATCCAGTGACAGGCTGACGGTGCGACGCTGATGGCATGTCTGCAGGTACAATTCCAGCCCCCGGGCCATGGTGGTCTTGCCTGTTCCCTGTGCACCGTTTATGCCAAGCAGCAGTGTCCTTCCCTTTTTTTCCTGCTGCTGCGCCACCCAGCTGGCGATTTTCCGGTGACAGTCCTGCATGATGCCGGCGTAGGAGGGGGGCAATTGCTCGGCCTGAAGGAAAGCATCGATCCGGCTCTGTAGCATGAAGTGGAAGCTCCTGTGTTTTTCGCGTCCGTCAATGGTGCCCGGTCACACCATAATGGTGCGTGCGGTGGGGTCGTGTGCCGTTGTGGTGCGGCAATTCCATTGCGGGCCGCTGGGTGATGGGCATGGCGGTATGGTAGCATCAGCTTCTGTTGACCTGACACGCCTTCTGCAAACGGTTCCCTGTATGCAATCTTCCCTGATTCCCGAGCGGCCATTGATCGTCTCGCCCACCCTGGCTGCCACCATCGGGTTGGAGGAAGCCGTGATGCTGCATGTGCTGAGCGAGCTGATTGCGCATCGGCCACAGGAGCGCGAGCAGGGACTGGTCTGGGTTTTTCTCGATCAGGACTCCCTGATGCAGGCCCTGCCGTTCTGGGCCATGATCGACATCAAGCGGGTGCAGAAAAGCCTGATGGACCTGGGGCTTATCCGGGTCCAGGCGGCTGCCGGCGCCGAAGCCGGTTGGCTCTTCGCCATCAATCAACAGGACGCAGAAGGGGCAAGGGAAGAGGCTCCCATGCAGCCGCGGCAAGCGGCGGCTTCACGCCAGCCCCCTTCGCCTGCGGCCCCGCCGGCCGGAGGCACCAGTTATATTCCGCCCAACTGGCAACCCTCCCGGGAATGGATGGAGAAGTGCCGACAGCACAACGTGCCGGAGGACTTCATCCGCTCCGTGGTGCCGGACTTTGTGCTCTACTGGCGCGATCGGGGCCAGTCGCGGTTCTCATGGGGCAATACCTTCTACAAACATGTGCTGCGTGAATGGCGCCAGGAGCAGACCCGTCGCGGGGCCCGGCAACAGGAAGCGCCGATGTCCGCTGACTGGTGGCCCAGTGAGGATGCACTGGAGATCCTGGTGCGCTCCGGTGTCAGTCAGGCGTTCATCGAGGACGCCGTGCCGGAGTTCGTGCTGTACTGGCGTGAGCGGGGTGTGGCCCATTCGGCCTGGAACACCAAGTTCATTGAACACATCCGGCGGCAATGGAGCCGGTACTCTTCGGCATTGGGGAAGGACAGTCAGCCACGGCCGATCGAAGAGGACTGGGCACCCAGCCCGGAGGTCTATGATATTCTGCGACTGGCGGAGATCGACGAGGAGTATGCGCGCCGCAAGGTGCCTGAGTTCGTGCTCTACTGGCGCGATTCGGGCCAGGCGCATGCCTCCTGGAACACCCGCTTTCTGCAATTCATCAAATACAGTTGGGCAAGGCAGTTGAACAGCCTGCCGGGATCGGCACATGGAAAAGATCAATCCCCTGCTGAGCGGGGTGAGCAGAGCCTTGAAGAAGCCTACCGGCGCTTCACAGACCGCAGCTGGGCAGAGTGACGGGCAGTCCGCACGCGCTGAAGGCGCAGGACCCGACCGGGTCGATGCCATCAACCAGTTGTTCGCCGAATTTGAGCTGGCCTATCACAACCAGTATCACAAGGCCTACGGTGATCCGGATCGCCTGGCCCTGACCAAGAAATACTGGCTGCAGAACCTCTCCGACTTCAGTCCGCCGCAGATTGTGGCTGCGGCGCGGCGCCTGGTGCGGACCCAGGATTTCCTGCCCACCCTGTCCGTGGTGGTGCGTGCCTGCGAAGAAGGGCATTCCCTGTTCGGTCTGCCGGCCCCGCGTGATGCCTATATCGAGGCCTGTCGTGCGCCTGCACCCAAGGCGGCCCAGGAGTGGAGCCATGCGGCCGTGTACCATGCCGGCCGGACCAGTGATTGGCATTTCCTCGCCACCGAGCCGGAGGATCGGGCTTTTCCGGTATTCGCCCATTATTACCGCGAGTTCTGCAAGCGGGTGATGCGGGGTGAGGATCTGCAGGAGCCTGCTGCGCCGGCATTGGAGCAGTCGCCGGGGCGCCCCCTCAGTGATGAGGAGCGGGCGGAGGAAATGGCGGCGTTGCGGAAGAAACTCGATCTCTGAGGCCCGGCCCGATTATGCTGCTCAGGCCTGCAGGGCGGACAGTTCGCGTTCCAGCAGGCTGATGTCGCCGAGGTTGAGTTCCACCAGGCGGCGCAGGTGGGTCAGGCTGTCCAGGTCAATGTTGTTGCAGCGCAGGCCCAGCATATCCTCATGCTGGTTGGCCACGTTCAGGTTCATGCAGATCTGGATATCACCACCCAGGTGGATGGTGGCGTCCAGTGTTTGCCCGGGGTCAACTTGCTGGCCTGGCAACAGGCGCACCAGAATGCCTTTGAAGGCAATGTCGATCAGTTGCACCAGCAAGACATTATCGCCCTGGGTGAGCACGGTTTCCGCATCGAAGAAGATGCGTGTGAAGGTCCGCTGGTTGTCACTGGCGTCGCTGCCCTGTTCTGTGTCACTCATACTCGGTCAAAGTCCGTTCGGATTCTGTTTCCGAATATAACGGCCGACGCGAGGGAATCTTCAGTTGCCATGAAGGACTTCGTCGCAGCCGGCCGGCACTCTGTCGTGACCCGCCTCCGGTCAGGCCAGTTTGCGATACTTGATGCGTCGCGGCTGGGCATCCTCACCGAGTCGTTTCTTGCGGTCCGCCTCGTAGTCGCTGTAGTTGCCTTCGTGGAAAACCACTTCACTGTCGCCTTCGAAGGCCAGGATGTGAGTGGCAATGCGGTCCAGGAACCAGCGATCGTGTGACACCACGATGATACTGCCGGGGAAGTTCAGCAGGCCTTCTTCCAGGGCTCGCAGGGTTTCCACGTCCAGGTCATTGGTCGGTTCGTCGAGCAGCAACACATTGGCGCCCCGCTTGAGCAGTTTGGCCAGGTGGAGACGGTTACGTTCACCGCCGGACAGGTCCTTGATGTATTTCTGCTGGTCGCCGCCCTTGAAGTTGAAGCGTCCGACATAGGCCCGTGACGGCACCTCGTAGTTGCCGATCTTCAGGATGTCGTGGCCCTCGGAGACCTCTTCCCAGACGGTTTTGCTGCCATCCAGGGCGTCGCGGCTCTGGTCCACATAGGCCAGGTCCACCGTGTCGCCCAGGGTGATGCTGCCGGCATCGGGCTGTTCCTCGCCCACCAGCATACGCAGGAAGGTGGTCTTGCCGGCACCGTTGCCGCCGATGATGCCCACGATAGCACCCTTGGGGACCGAGAAACTCAGGTCGTCGATCAGGCATTGGTCCTCGAAACTCTTGCTCAGATGCTCCACCTCGATGACCTTGTCGCCGAGGCGCGGACCGGGTGGTATATACAGTTCAGTGGTTTCATTGCGTTTCTGGAATTCCTGCGAGGTCAGTTCCTCGAATCGGGCCATGCGGGCCTTGCTCTTGGACTGACGACCTTTGGGATTGCTGCGTACCCATTCCAGTTCGGAGCGGATGGTTTTCTCACGGGCCGCCTGTTGTTTCTCCTCGATGTCCAGGCGTTTTTCCTTGGCTTCCAGCCAGTTGGTGTAGTTGCCTTCGTAGGGGATGCCGTGGCCACGGTCCAGTTCCAGGATCCAGCCGGCTGCGTTGTCCAGGAAATAGCGGTCGTGAGTGATGGCCACCACGGTGCCGGGGAATTCCACCAGGAAGCGTTCCAGCCAGGCCACGCTCTCTGCATCCAGGTGGTTGGTGGGCTCGTCCAGCAGCAGCATGTCGGGATTCGACAGCAGTAGGCGGCACAGGGCCACCCGGCGTTTCTCGCCACCGGAAAGATTGCTGATGTCGGCATCCCAGGGCGGCAACCGCAGCGCTTCGGCGGCCACTTCCAGGGTCCGTTCGATTTCCCAGCCGCCGCTGGCATCGATGGCGTTCTGCAATTCCCCCTGGCGCTCGAGCAACTGGTTCATTTCCTCGTCGCTCATCGGTTCGGCGAACTTGTCGCTGATGGCATTGAACTCCTCCACCAGGGAAATCACGTCGTGCACGCCTTCCTCGACATTGCCGCGAACGTCCTTGTCCTCGTCGAGCCTGGGTTCCTGTGGCAGATAGCCAACGCGGATGTCGGACTGGGCTCGCGCCTCGCCATTGTATTCCGTGTCGACGCCCGCCATGATGCGCAGCAGGGTGGATTTGCCCGCCCCGTTGAGGCCCAGCACGCCGATTTTGGCGCCCGGGAAAAAGGACAGGGAGATGTCCTTGAGAATTTCCTTCTTCGGCGGCACGACTTTGCCAACGCGATGCATGGTGTACACGTACTGGGCCATAAACTGGGTATTCTCCGTTAAATCGGCTGAAAAACGCTCATCTTACCATTCAAGGTGCCTGTCTGCAGGGAAAATGCCGCGAAATGGCAGATTACGGATGCTCTGACCCCCTGCATCATGTAAAATACCGCTCCACTGAATTTTCACCGTCTGCGGCGGCCCTGCAGACATCCGGCCGCACGCGGTGCCGGCGGCATCACACACGGGGACTTGCATGTTTAACAGCGATCTGACCATTGCCGAGTACGATTCGGAACTCAATGCCGCAATCGAGGGCGAGCGCGAGCGCCAGGAAGAGCACATCGAATTGATTGCCTCCGAGAACTATGCCAGTCCGCTGGTCATGGAAGCCCAGGGTAGCGTGCTCACTAACAAATACGCGGAAGGGTACCCCGGCAAGCGTTATTACGGCGGTTGTGAGCACGTTGACGTGGTCGAGAACCTGGCCATCGAGCGGGCCAAGAAGTTGTTCGGGGCCGACTACGCCAATGTGCAACCGCACTCCGGTTCCCAGGCCAATGCGGCTGTGTACATGGCCCTGCTCAAGCCAGGTGACACCGTGCTGGGCATGAGCCTGGCCGATGGTGGCCACCTGACCCATGGGGCCAGCGTGAGTTTCTCCGGCCGGATCTACAATGCGATCCAGTACGGACTGAACGACGAGACCGGTGAGATCGATTACGAGGAAGTCGAGCGTCTGGCGCTCGAACACAAACCGAAAATGATCATTGCCGGTTTTTCTGCCTACTCGCGGGTGATCGACTGGCAACGTTTCCGGGACATCGCGGACAAGGTGGGTGCCTGGTTTGTTGTCGACATGGCCCATGTCGCCGGCCTGGTGGCTGCCGGTGTGTACCCGAGCCCGGTCAACATCGCCGATGTGACCACCTCCACCACGCACAAAACCCTGCGTGGGCCGCGGGGAGGCATCATCCTGGCGCGCGCCAATCCCGATCTGGAAAAGAAACTCAATTTCTCGGTATTCCCGGAAAGCCAGGGCGGGCCATTGATGCACGTCATTGCCGCCAAGGCGATCTGTTTCCGCGAAGCCATGACGGACGAGTTCCGCAGCTACCAGCAGCAGGTGGTCAAGAATGCCCAGGCCATGGCTCAGGGTTTCATGGAGCGCGGTTATGATGTGATTTCCGGTGGCACCGATGATCACCTGTTCCTGCTCAGCCTGGTAAAACAGGAGATGACCGGCAAGGAAGCGGATGCGGCACTGGGCCTGGCCAACATCACGGTCAACAAGAACGCGGTGCCCAATGACCCGCGTCCGCCCTTTGTGACCAGTGGCCTGCGTATCGGCTCACCGGCCGTGACCAGTCGTGGATTCCGGGAAGCCGAGGTGGCGCAATTGACCGAATGGATGTGTGATATTCTCGACGACATCGATAACGCGGAGAACATCAGCAAGGTCAAGGAAAAAGTGATCAAGCTCTGCGCCGAATTCCCGGTATACAGGTAGCCTCCCATGCATTGTCCCTTCTGCGGTGCGCTGGACACCAAGGTGATCGACTCCCGCCTGGTGGCGGAGGGCGATCAGGTGCGCCGCCGGCGGGAATGCATTACCTGCAGCGAGCGTTTCACGACCTATGAGACGGCCGAGCTGGTCATGCCGCGCATCATCAAGCAGAACGGTGTGCGAGAACCCTTCGATGACCGGAAGCTGCGATCCGGACTGATGCGGGCGCTGGAAAAACGACCGGTCAGTATCGAAAAGGTGGATGAAGCCATCAACCGTATCCGTCACAGTCTGCGCGCTGCCGGTGAACGGGAGGTCAGTTCCCGCCAGATTGGTGAAGAGGTCATGCGGGAGCTGCGACAGTTGGACGAAGTGGCCTTTGTGCGTTTCGCTTCAGTCTACCGCAGCTTCAAGGATCTCAACGAGTTCCGCGCCGAAATTGATCGCCTGTCCGGCGAGTGAACAACGGTTTCCTATGAGTGATGATCAAGCCTACATGCAGCAGGCCATAGACCTGGCTGCCCGTGTTCTGACCGCAACACCCAATCCGCGGGTGGGGGCGGTTGTGGTCAAGGATGGTCGCGTGGTCGGCACGGGATGGCATGAGCAGGTTGGTCGTCCGCATGCTGAAGTGGTGGCCCTGCAGGACGCGGGAGAACTGGCACGTGGAGCAACGGTGTATGTCAGCCTTGAGCCCTGTTGCATGGTGGGGCGGACCCCGCCCTGCACGGATGCACTGATTCAGGCTGGCGTGGCCTCTGTGGTCTATGGCATGCAGGATCCGAATCCGGCGGTTTCGGGTCGCGGATTGGATCGTCTGCGTGAAGCCGGAATCGAAGTGCGCGGTCCGCTTCTGCAGGAGCGCGCGGCTGCGCTCAATCCTGGATTCATAAAGCGCATGACGCAGCAGTTGCCGCGGTTGCGTTGCAAGATGGCGATGAGCCTGGACGGTCGCACGGCAATGGCATCGGGTGAGAGCCAGTGGATCACCGGGGAAGAAGCAAGGGCGGATGTGCAATGCCTGAGAGCCAGCAGTTGTGCTGTGCTGACCGGCGTCAATACGGTCATCGCCGACAACCCGCATCTCAATGTCCGTGCCGCGCAATTGCCTCTGGCTGATGCCGAGCTCATCGCCCGGCGTCAGCCACTGCGGGTCGTCATGGACTCCTGCCTGCGCACGCCGCCTGATTCGCGTATCATCGGTCTGCCCGGGGAAGTGCTGCTGATGTCAAGCCGCCCGCAGCCACGTCAGGTGGAACGCTTTGCGGGCAGCAAGGCACAGATTGTCGAGGTGGCTTGCCTGGACAATGGCCGGGTGGATCTGCGCGATGCACTGCGCACCCTGGCAATCGATTATGAATGCAATGAGGTGCTGCTGGAGACCGGCCCCACTTTAGGCGGGGCGATGGTTCAGGCGGGCCTGGTGGATGAGGTGCTCATCTACGTTGGTGCCCGCTTCCTGGGCAGTGATGCCATGCCGCTGCTGCATCTGCCCGGCATACAGTTCATGAAGGATCACGTCGCACTGGAGATGCGCGATGTGCAGATGATCGGCAGGGATTGTCGCATACGGGCAGAGCTGCGCAGCTTGCTGCCAGCGATGGAGTAGAGCTCATGTTTACCGGAATCATCGAGGCGCTGGGGCAGGTCGAATCCCTGCAGTTGCGCAATCGGGAATGGCAGCTGCGTATCAGCAGCCCGGCCCTGGACTTCAGTGATGTTGCCCTGGGCGACAGTATCGCCATCAATGGTGTCTGCCTGACCGTGACGGAGCAGTCCGGACAGCAGTTCAGTGCCGATGTGTCCGGCGAAACCCTGCGATTGACGACGCTGGGTCAATTACAGGCGGGCAGCAAGGTCAATCTGGAAAAGGCGCTGACGCCGGTGAAGCGCCTGGGTGGCCACATCGTCAGCGGCCACGTTGATGGCATGGGCGAACTGCTGGATAGCCAAGCCGAAGGCGGCAGTATCTGCATGACCTACCGGGTGCCGGACGAGCTGGCCCGTTATGTGGCACAAAAGGGCTCCATCTGCATCGATGGCACCAGTCTTACGGTGAATCGGGTGGACGGTGCCTGTTTTACGGTCAATATCATACCGCATACCCAGGCGGAGACCATCATGCATACTTATGTGAAAGGCCAGAAGGTGAATCTGGAAGTGGATGTCATCGCGCGCTATCTGGAGCGCCTGGTCCTCGGGGAGGCGGCGGCCACTCCCGGCAAGAACAATCCGGATACAGGACTTACAGCGGCATTCCTGCAGGAGCATGGCTTTGCGGGCAATGAACGGTAAACCAGGAGGACCGGAGCCGAATATGAAGCTGAACACGATTGAAGAGATCATTGAAGACATGCGTCAGGGCCGGATGGTCATTCTGATGGATGATGAAGACCGGGAGAATGAAGGCGACCTGGTGATTGCGGCCGAGCGCATCACTGCCGAGGACGTCAATTTCATGACTCGGTATGCGCGTGGCCTGGTCTGCCTGACCCTGAGTCGTGAGCGCTGTGAATACCTGGATCTGCCGCTGATGGTCAGTCGCAACAACACCCCCTACAACACCAACTTCACGGTGTCGATCGAAGCGGCCACGGGAGTGACCACGGGCATCTCGGCGGCCGATCGGGCACGAACCATCCAGGTGGCCGTGGCTCGGGAGACCAAGCCGCATGATATCGTCCAGCCTGGCCACATCTTCCCCATCATGGCGCAGCCCGGTGGCGTGCTACAGCGGGCCGGTCACACGGAAGCCGGTTGTGATCTGGCACGTCTGGCCGGATTCGAGCCGTCCTCCGCGATTGTCGAGATCATGAACGAAGATGGCAGTATGGCACGGCGTCCGGACCTGGAGGCCTTTGCCGAGGAGCACGGCCTCAAGATTGGCACCATTGCCGACCTGATCCATTACCGACTGGCCAACGAGCACACCGTGGTGCGCCGTGAGTCCCACGAAGTCCAGACCGAGCATGGCCCGTTTGTGCTCCACACCTTCGAAGATACCATCCAGGGCGGTACACACCTGGCTTTCACCCGAGGCGAGTTCTCTGCCGAGGATCCGGTGCTGGTGCGGGTGCATATCGCCAACACGCTGCGCGACGTCTGTGATGTGCTCACCCCCGGAGGCACCAGCTGGTCATTGAGCCGCGCACTGGAGCGGATTGCCCATGAGGGGCGCGGTGTGGCCGTGTTGTTGTCAGGCGAGGATTACGAGGAAGATATCAACGAGAGCATCGACAGTGTGCTCAGCCCCAGTGGCAATCGCCGGGAGCAGCAGAAGCGGGCCGGCAGTGATCTGACCATCGGCACCGGTTCCCAGATCCTGCGTGACCTGGGCGTGGGCAAGATGCGCCTGCTCAGTTACCCGGCGCGCTTCAATGCCATTTCCGGTTTTGACCTGGAAGTGGTCGAGTTTGTACAGTTTGAGGAGCCCGCCAGAGCGGACTGAAGCAAAGGAATTGGGGAATACGATGAACAATATCCGAACGATTGAAGGCGATTTCCAGCACACCAGTGGCCGTTACGCCCTGGTGGTGGCCCGTTTCAACAGCTTTGTGGTCGACAGCCTGCAGGCGGGCGCGATTGATGCGCTACGGCGACATGGCGTGCCGGAAGAGCAGATCACAGTCATCAAGGCGCCGGGCGCCTATGAGTTACCATTGCTCACCAAACGCGTGGTGGCCACCGGTGACTACGACGCGGTGGTGGCGCTGGGGGCCGTGATCCGAGGCGGGACACCGCATTTTGAATATGTGGCCGGCGAGTGTGTGAAAGGATTGAGCCAGGTGAGCCTGGACAGCGGTATTCCGGTGGCTTTTGGTGTGCTGACCGTGGACAGTATCGAACAGGCTGTCGAGCGTGCCGGGACCAAAGCTGGCAACAAGGGCGCCGAGGCGGCACTGGGTGCTCTGGAAATGTTGAGCGTCCTGCAACAACTGGAAGGGTGAGGCATTGATGTCGGAATCGAGGGACACGCCAGAACCGGGCCCGGCCCCATTGCAGGAGCAGGGCGCTCGCAAGAAAAAGCTCTCCGAGCGCCACAAGGCACGGCGGATGATCCTGCAGGCGCTGTATCAGTGGCATATGGCGGGCGCGCCGGTCAATGATATCCTGGCTGAGTTCCTGGTGTATTACAAAGGCCGCATCGACCGGGATTACTTCCGTGAGGTGTTCTCGGCCGTCACCGGACAGGCCGAGGAGCTGGATGCCCTGATTGCCCCGTTGCTGGATCGCGATATCAGCAGGCTCGATCCCGTGGAGCTGGCGCTGCTGCGTCTGGGCTCGTACGAATTGAAGGATCGTATCGATATTCCCTATCGGGTAGTGATCAACGAGGCGGTGGAGTTGGCCAAGGTCTATGGGGCGACCGACAGCCACAAGTATGTCAACGGCATACTGGATCGTGCGTCAAAAACGCTCCGGGTAGCTGAGACACGTGGCGCTTGATGAATTTGAACTGATCCGCCGTCATTTTGCGGTGGCCGAGCTTTCCTTCCCGGCACCCGGACTGGTGCTGGGAATAGGCGACGACTGTGCGCTGCTTGAGGTTCCCCCTGGCGAACAGCTGGCCATGTCAATGGACTGCCTGCAGGAAGATGTACATTTCCCCGCCGGCTGTGATCCACGCCGGCTCGCCGAAAAGGCCTTGCGGGTCAACCTCAGCGATCTGGCCGCGATGGGAGCTGCCCCCCTGTGTTTCACCCTGGGTCTAAGCCTGCCGCAAGCGGATACCGGGTGGTTGGCTGCGTTCGCGCAGGGCCTGGGGGATGTCGCGCAGCAGTTCCGCTGCCCCCTGGCCGGTGGTGATACAACGCGGGGTCCGCTGTCGATCTGTATTCAGGTTCAGGGCACCCTGCCGCGGGGCAAGGCCCTGCAACGCAGTGGCGCCCGCGTCGGTGATATCATATATGTCACAGGCCGGCTGGGGGATTCGGCCATGGCTCTGCCCCTGGTTCTTGGCGGAGATTCTGCCTTGTCTGATCTGCCGGATGCCGATCGGGAGGCAGTGCTGCGGGCCTATTATCATCCGGAACCGCGCGTTGCCGCCGGTCAGGGGTTGCGGGATCTGGCCTCGGCGGCCATTGATCTGTCGGACGGTCTGGCGTCTGACCTGGGGCACATCCTGCAGGCCAGTGGTGTTGGTGCTGAAATCGATGTGGAGCGACTGCCCTTGTCTGAACTGAGCATCCCGACCGCCACGGAGCGGGATCGGTTGCAGGCGGCGATTTCCGGCGGTGATGACTACGAGCTGTGTTTCACGGCGGCGCCGGAGAACAGCGAGAGGATCCAGCGTTGTATGCAGGAGCTGGGGCTTGCCGTCACCGCCATTGGCAGGATCCGCGAGTCCGCGGGTATCGAGTGGCGCGGAGCAGCGCCTGATATCATTGAACCGGGAGTGACCGGTTACCGGCATTTTCACTAATGGCCCACTAGCGAAGAGGCATCATGGCAGAAACCCCGGCTTCAGTATGGCGTAATCCGATCCACTTCGTGGCATTTGGCTTCGGCAGTGGTGCAGCACCGAAGGCGCCAGGTACCTTTGGAACTCTGGCGGCCGTGCCCCTGTACCTTCTGTTACCGGATATGAGTTGGCAGTTGTATTTGCTGTTTCTGCTGGTCACGTATGTGTTCGGGGTTTGGCTTTGTGGTCGAACCGCCGAGGATATCGGTGTACATGACCATGGTGGTATTGTCTGGGATGAGTTCGTGGGCTTCTGGATCACGATGATGCTGGCACCTCCAGGCTGGATCTGGGTTGTGGTCGGCTTTATCCTGTTCCGCTTTTTTGATGTGATCAAACCCTGGCCGATCCGCTGGCTCGATCAGCATGTCGGAGGGGGTACCGGAATCATGGTGGATGATGTCCTCGCCGGCATCATGGCCCTGATCTGTCTGCAAGTGCTGGCAGCGATACTACTTTGACGAGGTTACGAGTGAGAATCAATTATGTGGCAAGTGCCACCCTGCCGACAGAATGGGGTGTTTTCAGTATCCATGGCTTCGAGGATCTGGTTGCCGGAAAGGAGCATATCGCCCTGAGCATGGGTGATCTGCAAGGTGATGAACCGGTGCTGTGCCGGGTCCATTCCGAGTGCTTGACCGGCGATGCCCTGTTCAGCCTGCGTTGTGATTGCGGCCCCCAGCTACAGTTTGCCATGGAACAGATCGCCGATGCCGGGCGTGGCCTGATTCTCTATCTCCGGCAGGAGGGCAGGGGGATTGGTCTGCTCAACAAGATCAAGGCCTACTCACTGCAGGACCAGGGCGCCGATACGGTGGAAGCCAATGAACAACTGGGTTTCCTGGCCGATGGCCGGGAATACGAAATCTGCCAGCCGATGCTGGAGCATTTTGGTGTGCACAAACTGCGCTTGATGACCAATAATCCGCGCAAGGTGGCCGCGCTGGAATCAATTGGTATTGATGTGGTGCAGCGCTTGCCGATCCAGACCGGGCTCAATCGCCACAACGAAAGTTATCTGGCGGCTAAGGTCAGCAAGCTGGGGCATATCCTGCACGGTAACTGGTGAATGGATCAGAAGTTGCCGGGCTTAGAGGTCCAGGCATTCGATGCAACGTGTGGTGGTCGGATCGATATCAAGGCGTCGGTTGTCGAGCTCCTTGTCACACAGCGCACAGTAGCCGAAGTCATCCAGTTCAATGCGCTGCAGGGCGCCCTCGACCCTCTGTAACTGCTGCCGGCGCCGCCGCAGCGTTTCCTGAGCCATCTGCTGGTTCTGCATGGCCCACTAGAGGCCGGAACTTGAGTCATCGTCGGCCGCCTGCTGGATGTATTGGCATATCTGCCGCAGTCCTTGCAGGGCCCGCAGGCTGTGTCGTTGCACCAGGTCAGGAGGGATATGATAGAGGTGATCACCGATGGTTGCCGGCAGATCCGGCCAGCGGCGCCATCGATCCAGCCATTCCGGGCGCTCGTCGTTGCTGCTGCCGCTGGCGATGATCAGCTCAGGGTTTCTCAGCAGTACCGACTCAATGTCCACGGTGGGGCCGGGCGGCAAATCGGCAAAGATGTTCACACCGCCGCAGCTGCGTATCATGTCATTGATCAGTTCCGCTCCTCCCACGCTGATTACCGGTTGGTGCCAGACCTGGTAGAACACACGCACGGCTTCGGTCCCGGGTGCAGTATCTGAGGTGATTTCCTGCAGTTGCGCACGAAAATCGGAGGCGAGCTGCTGTCCCGTTTCCGCGTGTCCGGTCAACTCTCCCAGACGTTCGAGTTGCCGGGCAATGTCGTCCATGATCACCGGTTCGGCCACGTACACGGTGATGCCCAGATCGCGAAGCTGTTGCAGGGCCGCTCGCGGGTTGCCGCTGCGCCAGGCGACCACCAGATCGGGTTGCAATGCCAGAATGGACTCCAGGTCCAGGCGGTCATGCTGGGCCACCACCGGCAGTTCCCGGGCAGCAGGGGGATGATTGCTGTAGGCGACCACACCCTTGATCTGTTCACCCGCACCCAGGCTGAACAACAGCTCCGTCATGGAGGGCGCGAGGCTGATGATCCGCTGTGCCGGCGCGGAAAGTGCGACCGTGTTCCCATTGTCGTCAATCACTTCGACCGGATTGGCGGACAGTGGTATCGGCAGGCTTAACAGCAGGGGCGTCAGGCAAGTCAGCAAGCGGCGCATGAGATTCGCCTCCGTACTCAGTAGTCGATACCTTTCTGCACCCGGATGCCGCTGTTGAAGGCGTGTTTGATGTCCCGTACCTCGCTGACGGTATCCGCGAGTCCGGTCAGTCGATCACTGGCATTGCGACCGGTGATGATCACGTGCTGGTCTGCCGGGCGCGATTCCAGTGCCTGACAAACGCGATCACTGTCCAGGTAGCCGTAGGTCAGCATATAGGTCAGCTCGTCGAGTAACACGACCTGGCAATCGGGATCGGCGAGCAGCTTTTCTGCCTGGTGCCAGGTGGCCTCCGCAGCGGCGATGTCTTTTTCACGATCCTGGGTTTCCCAGGTGAAGCCGGTGTTCATGACATGAAATTCGACCAGGGGATGGTCGTTGAACAGCAGCTGTTCACCACACTCCCATTGCCCCTTGATGAATTGCACCACGCCGCAGCGCATGCCGTGTCCGACGCTGCGTGCGAGCATGCCGAAAGCCGAGGAGCTCTTGCCTTTTCCGTTGCCGGTCAGTACCACCAGCAACCCCTTGTCGATGGTCGCCTGGGCAATACGCTGGTCCACATGGGCTTTCTTGCGTTGCATCGCACGTTTGTGACGCGCATTGCGCTCGGTATCACTGTCCTGTTCGCTCATGGTCTGGTTTCACACTGCTTGTGATTGAATGCGCGACTGCTTGAGTCGCGCGCGAATGGCTGTTTTGATCTGGGTGACGTCGAGTCCGGCGTCGCTCAGCATCTGTGCGGGTTTACCGTGTTCAATGAATCGGTCCGGCAAGCCCAGGTTGAGCACGGCTATGCGGTAATCTTCAGCCAGCAGAAGCTCATTGACTGCAGAGCCTGCACCGCCAGCGACAACGTTTTCCTCCAGTGTCACCAGCAGGTCGTGGCGCGATGCCAGTTCGCGGATCAGCTCATGGTCCAGTGGTTTGATGAAGCGCATGTTGGCCACCGTGCATTGCAGCTCCCGGGCCACCTCGCGGGCCGGATGGACCATACTGCCGAAGGCCAGGATGGCCACGGTTTCGCCCTGCTCAACCACTTCGCCTTTGCCAATGGCCAGCGGACGCATGGTTTCCTCCGGCATGACACCCGGCCCCTTGCCCCTGGGGTAACGCACGGCGGCCGGGCCACGATGTTGATAGCCGGTATACAACATCTGCCGGGTTTCATTTTCGTCCGCTGGCGCCATGATGACCATATTCGGTATGCAGCGCAGGAACGTGAGGTCGAAACTGCCATTATGGGTCGGGCCATCTTCACCCACCAGTCCCGCCCGATCAATGGCGAAAAGTACGTCCAGGTCCTGCAGCGCCACGTCGTGGATCAATTGATCGTAGGCGCGTTGCAGGAAGGTGGAATAGATTGCCACGACCGGCTTCATGCCGTCACAGGCCAGGCCGGCGGCAAATGTGACCGCATGTTGTTCGGCGATGGCCACATCATGGAAGCGTTGCGGAAAGCGTTCGGCAAAATGGTCCATGCCCGAACCGGCGCTCATTGCAGGTGTGATACCGATAATGGCGGGATCGGTTGCGGCCATGTCACAGAGCCATTGTCCGAACACGGCTGAATAGCCGGGTACTTCCTGCTGCTTCTGCTCGGGCGCAGGGCGCTTGCCGGCTTGTGGTTCGATCTTGCTCAGTGCATGCATGCCGAAAGGATCCGCCTCGGAGGCTTTGTATCCCTTGCCTTTCTGGGTGACCACATGCAGCAGCTGTGGTCCACGCAGGTTTCGGATGTTGCCAAGCACGTCGATCAGGCCCTCGAGATCGTGCCCATCGATCAGACCGATGTAATTGAAGCCCATTTCCTCGAACAGGGTGCCGGGCGACACCATGCCTTTCATGTATTCCTCGGCCCGGTGGGCGGCTTTGAGCGCAGGTGGGATATGCGAAAGGACTTTCTTGCTGCCCGAGCGGATGAAGTTGTAGGGCTTGCTGGCCCACATGCGGGCGAAGTAACTCGATAGACCGCCGACGTTGCGGGAAATGGACATGTTGTTGTCATTGAGGACTACAAGCATATTGTCGTCCAGTTCCCCGGCATGATTCAGCGCCTCGAATGCCATGCCCGCGGTCATGGCGCCATCCCCGATCACGGCAATGGGGTAGCGGTCCAGGCCCTGATCCCGGGCGGCCACCATCATTCCCAGGGCGGCACTTATCGAGGTGCTGGAATGCCCGACTCCGAACGCGTCATAGTCACTTTCGGCGCGCGACGGGAAGGCGGCAAGCCCTCCGGACTGCCGCATGGTCAGCATGCGTTCGCGGCGACCGGTCAGGATCTTGTGTGGATAACTCTGGTGTCCGACATCCCAGATCAGGCGATCATCGGGGGTATTGAATACATAATGCAGGGCGATGGTCAGTTCGACCACGCCGAGACCGGCGCCAAAATGGCCACCTGTCTTGCCCACCGAATACAGCAGAAAGCTGCGCAGCTCGCGGGCAAGTTCGTGGAGTCGTTCCGGTTCGATCCGCCGCAGATCGGCGGGAACGTCAATCTGATCCAGCAGCGGAGTGTCGGGGCGGCTCAGTGGTATTTTGTCCAACATGACCTGTATGTCTGCCTGTATGCGTTTCCGGGTTTATGAGCCCCCGGAGGTAATCGTTCACGTTAATCGAGCTGATCTGCGGCGTCAAATTTCGCCCTGTATGCCCGGGTTGTTTCAGTGTCCGCGCCTGGTGATGTGCACTGCCATGGCCCGAAGCGCTTCAGCCTCCGGGCCGAAACCGGCAAGGCAGTCGAGCGCTTCTTGCGTAAGTTGTTGTGCCTTGATCCGTGCCTGTTCCAGTCCCAGCAGGGAAACATAGGTGGGTTTGTTGCGAGCGGCATCGGCGCCGCCGGTCTTGCCCAGCACGTCCGTCTCACCAGTCACATCCAGTATGTCATCCTGGACCTGGAAAGCCAGGCCGATGCAGTCGGCGTAGCGGCACAGCGAGGGGAGTCGTTCATCATGTTCGTTGCCGGCTGCCAGGTTGCCCAGTTCGACACTCGTCCGGATCAGTGCACCGGTCTTGAGGCGATGCATCCGCTCAAGCTGCTCAATGTTCATGGTCTGGTCCGCGTGTGCAATGTCGATGCTCTGGCCTCCCACCATGCCCGTGTAGCCGGCGGCCCGGCTGAGCAGTCGAAGACACTTTTGCAGGGTCCTTGCATTGCTTTGGACACAAGGGTCCTCGGCCAGCAGCTCGAAGGCCAGTGCCTGTAGTGCGTCCCCGGCCAATATTGCGGTGGCTTCGTCAAAGGCACGGTGGACCGTGGGGCGGCCACGTCGCAACTCGTCGTCATCCATGGCGGGCAGATCATCATGAATCAGTGAGTAGCAATGGATCAATTCCACCGCTGCCGCAAAACCGTCCGGCCGTGTGCTTGCGCCGCAGGCCCGGGCGCTGGCATAGACCAGGGCTGGCCGGAGCAACTTGCCATTGCCCAGGCAGGCATACTCCATGGCATCCCGGAGCGGGGATGGCAGTGGGGGTAGCGCTTGGATCTGCCGTGCCAAAAAGCGATGGCAGTGCTGCCGGCAGTCTGCGAGGTAGGCGTCCAGGTTGAACGCGCTGCGATCGGCCATCAGGAATCCGGGTTTTCGTTTTCCAGTGGTTCTGGCGTGCCGTCCTGGTCCATCAGGATCTGTACCTTCTGTTCGGCCTCCTGCAGGGCGCGCTGGCATTCCCGGGTGAGTCTGATACCGTTTTCGAACGCTTTCAGGGAATCTTCCAGGCTGAGGTCGCCTTCTTCCATGGCATTGACGAGTGTCTCGAGTTTTTCCAGCGAAGCTTCAAAGTCGATTGCTTCCTGTTCCTGCTTGTCCGTCATAAACTGCTTCCACCGTGATGCTGTCGGTGGAATTATCGAGTTTCTGGGGCAAAATGGCAATGCGGAAACGCGGGGATGCCAGCTCTGGCGGGTATGGAGTCGTTGACCACCGAGGCGCAGGGACAGTACTCTTATCGCTTTTCCCACCGACGCGGTTGTGTTTGATGGAACAACAAGAACAGGATCCGGTCACGCGCACCGACTGGCGTATCATTCTGGGTCTGCTGATGACCGTCGTCTGGCTGGTGCTCGGGGCGCTCTACCTTTCCCTGAATGTCGGCTGGAACGAATTCGTGCGCATGCCCATCGACGATATGGGCGGGTTCCTCGAAGGTGCATTCGCACCCCTCGCATTCCTCTGGCTGGTGATCGGGCTTTTCATCCAGCAGACCATCCTTGCCCAGAACAATCGTGAGCTGCATCGCAGCAATATCGTGTCGGCCCGGCAGGCTGAAGCCCTCACAGCGAACGAGCGCAATGCAAGGCAGGAGACCTTTTTCAAGATTGCCGATACCACCCGTCGGCAGCTCGGTGGTATCGCCGGCCTGTTGTTGCAGAGCAGTGGCGGCCCCAAGGGAGCCAACGCCATCAGCGACAGCGAGTTCGTCGAGCTCTGGCACCAGTATGCAACCGGTGACTCGGAGATCTTTTCGCGACGTTTTCTGTTGATGGCCGGGCGCGGGGAAAACATGCAGCGGCTGTTCTACGGTTCCCAGATCCGGACCACGCACACGGAAAATTTCATCGTCAACTTCGATCGTCTGCTGAAGCTGGCCCGTGAATGCGATATCAACGGGATCATAGCGGACGCGCAATTGCACTCTGCCCACGGCCTGATCTGTGCCCGAATGCGCGAGCTGCACCCACGGATCAAGTTCAAGCGCTACGAAATGACGCGCACCGGCGAGTACCTCACGCGTGTCATTGACCAGAGTGAAGCCGCTTCCTGAACCTCGAGCATTCAATGTCCGACAGGCACACTAGGCGCGTATGTCGGCGTTTGCCGCTTGACAGTAAAAAAACCTGATGTTTATATCAGTCGACCAATCGGGGAGGATAATAACAATGCAAAAAGGGTTCAGAAAACTTCAATTGTTGTCGGCCGTGCTTGCCGTTGGCCTGTTTGCCTGCGGGCCGGATGATGCGGGCAGTCTGCCCGTGACCCAGAGTGCTTCGGCACAAGGGGCCCCTGCGGGAGACAGCATTCCCAGGATGCCGGATGGAAAGCCGGACATGAACGGGATCTGGCAGGTGCTGAGCAATGCCAACAACAACCTTGAGCCGGCTCCGCCGAAAGCCGCATTCGCCATGGTTGAAGGGGACTTTGTGCCCGTGCCGGCACCGGAAGTGGTGGCCCTCGGGGCGGTGGGTGCTGTTCCGGCCAGCCAGGGTGTTGTCGAGGGTGGCTATATACCCTACAAGGAAGGGGCTCGAGAGCGCCAACTGGAAAACCAGGAGAACTGGCTGACCCGTGACCCGGAAATCAAGTGTTATATGCCGGGTGTGCCGCGAGCGACCTACATGCCGCATCCGTTCCAGATTTTCCAGAGCAACAGTGCCTTCTTCATCGCCTATTCATTTGCTGGCGCGGTCCGTAACGTCTATCTGGAAGATCCGGGTGAAGCGCCGATCGATGCCTGGATGGGGCAGTCACATGGCTGGTGGGAGGATGACACTTTCGTGGTTGAAGTGACTGGTCTGCTGGATCAGACCTGGTACGATCGTGCCGGTAACTACCGAACCTGGAACTCTAAAGTAACAGAACGTTACGATCTGGTCAGCGAGAATGTGATCCAATACAGTGCGACCATCGAGGATCCTGAGATCTACGAGCGTCCATGGACCATCAGCATGCCGCTGTATCGTCGCCTGGAAGAGAATTTTGAACTGCCGCAGTTCAAGTGTGTCGAGTTCGTGGAGGAGCTGATGTATGGCCCATTCCGCCAGGGACGTCCGATCGAGGATATGCAGATGCCGTTCTGATCGGGTTTTTCCTGATCCAGGTCAACAATGGGCGGAACCCCCTGTCCGGGGCGATACAGGCGGTCACGGGATCGAATGATTCTGCGGTACCGCCCGGTCCCGGAGGATGAACTAGCAGGTGGACTCTGCGCCGGATTGTGGTTTCCGGGGGGTTGAATGACAGGGACAAAGGCCTGAGTTATTGGTAGTATGGGCAACAAGTAGTACAGAAACGGCTGTATCGAATGGTATTCAGTCGTCATTCAGGTGAATCGATCTAAGCTGAGCAACAGAATCAGCACTATGGAATATTGAAGGGGTGAATATGATGAAGATGAAACTGCTTGCAGCTGCAGCTGTTGTAGCCGGTGGCGTGATGGCAATTGGTGCCCAGTCGCCTGCGACTGCCCACCATGCATTCTCTGCCGAGTTTGATGCAGATCTGCCGGTGGCACTGCGTGGTCCGATCACTCGAGTGGAGTGGATCAACCCGCACTCATGGATTCACATCATGCACGAGAATGAAGACGGCAGTGAGCAGGCCTGGATGGCTGAAGGTGGCACGCCGAATACACTGCTGCGTCGGGGCATCACCCGAAACTCGCTGCAGATCGGCACTGAACTGGTGATCACCGGCTACCAGAGCAAGGATCGGCTGTGTACACCGGCCTGTCGTGCCAACGGTCGTGATATCACGTTCCCGGACGGACGTCGCCTGTTCATGGGCTCCTCCGGTATCGGTGCACCGCGTGATGGTGCCGACCCGAGCGAGGCACCGCGGGAAGACTGAAGCATACGTCATCTGATGTCCTGCCATCATCGGCAGGGCATGTAGATACGATATGTACCGTGTAGTGTATGTAGAAAGGCCCCTGTCGGCAGCAATGCTTACAGGGGTTTTTTTGTGATCGGGGATTTGATCAGGAACAAGAATCATGCAATCCCGGCCGCAGGCAACGGTTGACGCTGTTAGTATCAAAGTATCGGTGGTTCGCAGTCCAGAGGATATTTCATGCGTATATTGTCATTCGTAGTGGTCGCCCTGGCCGGTCTTGTGCTCAGTGTCTCATTGCTTGCGGCAGGCAATGATAAGCCACGCGCCGTGGGCAGCATGCAGGAGTTGATGACCGGGATCATCCAGCCCACTTCCGATGCGGTGTTCTACGTCTCCCGGACGCCGCCGCAATCCGATGCCGACTGGCTCGACATGGAGCGGCAGACGCTGATGCTGGCTGAGTCGGCCAATCTGTTGTTGATTCCCGGATATCGGGAAGATGGCGAGCGCTGGCTGACCGATGTGGAAAAGATGCGGGTGGCTGCAGAGGCTGCCCTGAAGGCGGCCAAGGATCGCGACATGGACACCTTGATCGATCTCAATAATGACCTGTACATGTCCTGCGAGAGTTGCCACGAAGCAATCCGCTGACAACGCTCCTGCAGGACATTCCTGTGTCAGTCCAGCACCGGTTCCGGTTCGATATCGAAGGTGCTGCCATCCCGGTACTCGGTGGCCAGGGCGTAAAAGCCGGCTGCGGACAGTCGTACGGTGACCTCTTCAAAGCCCCGATTTTCCCAGAACCAGCCGTGGATGCCGGTAAACGGCGCAATATAGACACCCCTCTGCTCACTGGCATCACCAGCGGCAAAGCTGACCTCGTCCTCCGGTGGTCGGCCGGCCGGCTCCGAGTGCATGTCGAAATACACTTCACCATCAGCTTGCCAGCTGAACACGATGGCCGTATCGGCATCCATGGTGTACTTGTATTCCACGGACTGGAACGGTTCCAGGATGAATTCAACATGGTCCTCGGCATGATTGGTATGCTGCTCGATCAGCGCGCCTTCCTCGCCGCCAGCAAGGTCGCTGAGCCCAAGCAGGCGACCGGTTTTCAGCGGATCGACGCCAAACTCGGCCGGCAGCACAATGGCCACCAGGATCAACAGGCCGACGCCCAGGGCGGCTCCGGTGGCAATGCCAAGCTTGCGGCGGCTCACTTTTGCTTGATTCATTACTTTCTCCTTGCAGCAGGCTTCAGGCTGATTGCAGATACCAGGACGTCAGCTGGTAGGCAATGGCCAGGAAGCCGCCGGTCATGATGATGGTGTTGGCCAGAAAGGCATGTTTTTCGAAGCTGCTGTAGCTGCGCCAGACGCTGAAAGCCAGCAGCATGAAGCCCAGCGCAAACAGTTGTCCCAGCTCCACGCCAATATTGAAGCTGATCAGATTGGTGAGCAATCCCTCTGGAGAGAGTTCCAGTTCCTGCAGGCTGCTCGCCAGTCCGAAACCGTGGAACAGGCCGAAGGCAAAAACGGCCAGTCTCGTGTCAGGTCGGAACCGGCCGAGGTTGTTGAATGCGCCCATGTTTTCCAGCGCCTTGTACACAATGGACAGGCCGATGATCGCATCCACCAGATGGGCATTGATCCGGATATCTGCCAGTACACCAAGGATCAGGGTGATGCTGTGACCTACCGCGAACAGGGTGACATATTTGACCACGTCGATCGGGCGGTAGAGGAAAAAGATCACTCCGGCCAGAAACAGCAGGTGATCGAAGCCGGACACCATATGCTTGGCGCCGAGATAGATGAAAGGGATGATGGCCGGCCCGTCCGCCCCGATCACAAAGCTCGCGTCACCCTCGGCGATGCTGTGTGCCATGGCCAGCGCCGGCACGCCGAGCGCGGCCAACAGCGCCGTGTTCAACAACAGGCGCAGCCCGTTCTTTCCTGTGAGCTGATGTAGCATCAATCGAAGAAGCGCCCGATTTCCGGGTTGTAGGCAAGATGGCAGGCATTACATACACTGTAGAGGCGTGCGCCGGCCTGAAAAATGTCCTCTTCATGCTGTCGCTGCGCTGCTTCCATCGCCTGCAGACCCACTTCACTCATGGCGCGGGAGTAGGTAAGCCAGGCATCATCGTCTTCGCGGCGCCCGGGCAATGCCAGGGAGTTGCCCAGTTCTACAATCAGGCCAGCCTGTTGGCGGACATGTTCCCAGCCTTCATCGGTGGTCGGGTAGAGTTCGTAGTAGCCTTCTTCCACATCGTCAATCCAGCCCGCTGAGCGCCAGAGGGAATCGGCCACCGGTTCGAGCACATCTTCCATCAGGTCGTGCATGCTCAGAGTCGTCACGTAGCGGTCCGCGTCACTGGCAGTGCTGTCCGCGGTGGTGGGTTGCGAAGACTCGCCACAGGCGGTCAGCAACAGTGCCGAACTGATCAGCAGGGTGGATGTGTATCGTAGTGCCATGATCGATTCACCATCTTGAAAAGGAGGGCCGGTGGATGCCCGCCGCTTTCGCGGACAATTCGGCCGGTAATCATACGCTTTGACAGCCTGCGGGATCAACCGCAACGTCTTTGCCACGGTCACGTTTTCGTTCGTTGCACCCCTGAACGGGATGGCTTGCCAAAACCATGTGTCTGGTTTACTTTCAATTCATCAATAACAATAAGGGGGAACTGCTGATGAAGCAGCTGATACGAACTTCGTTGCTGACATTGCCGTTGTTGTTCTCTGCCGGGCTCACCGCCCAGGAGGCGACAGACTACGAGCCGCCGCGCACAGCGTCCGGCAAACCGGATTTCCAGGGTAACTGGACCAATGCTTCGATCACCACGCTGCAAAGGCATCCCCGCTATGATTACCTGGTGATCGCTCCGGAGGATCTGGAGGAGGTGACCGCACAGCATCCCCAGAACGTTCGTCAGGCTACTGATGACAACCTGGCGGATCGCGAGCTCGGTGAGCTGCTTGATGGTTCCGATCTAGCCATGGGACGGGGCTACAACGCCTTCTGGATCGATCCCGGTTCGCGCTTCGGCAGGGTGCGTGGTGAGTACCGCACATCCTGGATCATCGATCCGCCGGATGGACGCATCCCTTACTCGGAACAGGGCGAGCAACTGCGACAGCAGACCCGGGAGACCTGGATCAACAACGACGGGCCCGAGGGGCGTTCCCTTGGAGAACGTTGCCTGATCGGCTTCGGCAGCACGGGTGGGCCGCCCATGCTGAATGTCCTGTATAACAACAACTACACGTTCGTGCAGACAGATGACTACCTGATGATCCTGGTGGAGATGAATCAGGATGCACGCATCATCCCGATTGATGGTGAACACCGGCCCGCCGAGTGGCAGCGCTGGCTGGGTGACTCCATCGCTTGGTGGGAAGACGATACCCTGGTGGTGGAGACGCGTCATGTGCATCCTCAGCAGGGGCGACGCAATACGGTCAATCTCTCGGATGAGGGCGTGGTGACCGAGCGTTTTACCCGCTATTCGGATGAACAGATTCTCTATGAGTTCACGGTAGAGGATCCGGTCTATTACAGTCAGCCTTGGCATGGCGAGTTGAGCTTCAATACCACCGGGGACAGGGTTTTCGAGTACGCCTGCCATGAGGGCAATTACGGCTTGCCCGGTATTCTGGCGGGTGCACGATACGAAGAGGCGGCGCAGGACGGAAACTGATCAAGCGCCAGCCGGGCCGGAGTCCGTGAGGAAATGATGTTGCAAATGTAAATGATATCCATTATCGTTTGCAATATCGTTTCCAATCATGGCTCCGGAGTTTCTCCCATGCGAATGTTCTGCTTAGCTTGTGCCCTGGTATTGTCGCCGTTGCTTCAGGCGGAGGAAGTCAACATCTACTCTGCTCGTGAGGAGAATCTCATCCGGCCGGTTCTGGACATGTTCACCGAACAGACCGGTATCGAAGTCAACCTGGTGACCGGCGGTGCGGATGAACTGATCACCCGTATGGAGCTGGAAGGGCGTAACAGTCCCGCCGACATTCTACTGACGGTTGATGTAGGCCGCCTGCATCGGGCGAGCAAACTCGGTTTGCTGCAGGCAGTGGATTCACCGGCGGTGAAGACCCTGGTGCCAGAGCAATACCGGGATCCGGCGGGCCACTGGTTTGCCATGTCCCTGCGCTCACGTGTCATCGTCTATGATCACGAGCGTGTGAATCCCTCGGAACTGTCGACGTATCAGGATCTGGCAGACCCACGCTGGGAAG
>PWQG01000106.1 GCA_003556835.1 Gammaproteobacteria bacterium | reverse complement strand
CCGCTTCGGACATTTCCAGATGCTGGCCGCCAGGGACGAACAGGAGCTGTTGAGTGAGTTGTTGGACTTCACCATCGAACAGGACTTTCCGGACCTCATGGACAGTCGCGTACCACCGGAAACCCGCTACCTGCATTGGTTCAACCGGGTCTGCGATCTGAATATCGACATGGTTGTGCACTGGATGCGGGTGGGCTTTGTCCACGGTGTGATGAATACCGACAACATGTCCGTGTTGGGACTGACCATTGATTATGGGCCGTATGGCTGGGTTGACGATTTCGATCCCGACTGGACACCCAATACCACGGACGCGGGGCAGCGGCGGTACTGCTTTGGAGCGCAGCCGGGAATTGTGCGCTGGAATCTTTATCAGCTTGCCAATGCGATCCTCCCGCTGATCGGTGAGCCGGAGCCGCTGCGCGAGATTCTTTCGCAATACAACGATCGCTATACACGTCGCTGGCGCAGGATGATGTCCGACAAGCTGGGTCTGGGAGAGGATCGGGGTGAAGCCGATCAGGACCTGTTTGATGAGCTGCTGGCTCTGCTGCGCATGCGGGAAACCGACATGACACTGTTCTTTCGCCACCTGGCTGAATTCGATCCCGCTGATGAACACTCAGACCTGGCCGATTGTGTGGCCGAGGCCTGGTATGGTGATCCGCCGCCCGGTCAGGAACAGGCCTGTGAGGATGCCCTGATGCGCTGGGAGCAGCGCTACCGGGAGCGTTTGCTGGACGAAAAACGTGACCTGGAATTGCGTCAAAAGCAGATGTATCTGGTCAATCCCCGCTATGTGCTGCGCAACTATCTTGCGCAGCAGGCCATTGATGAGGCCGAGGCGGGAAACTTCGGCGAAATCGAACGCCTGTTGGAGGTCATGCGCCGACCCTACGACGAGCAGCCGGAGCGGGCGGCTGCCTATGCCGGCAAGCGACCGGAATGGGCCCGCCATCGACCCGGCAGCAGCATGCTCTCCTGCAGTTCCTGAATCCCCATCCATTTTCCCTGATTGATCGTACGTTTAGGGCATTCTGGCGAAAAACAGCGACAGGGTAACACTCTGTAACGCTTGTCTGCGCCAGCTCAAGCATACTGCGACGTGTATTTCGCCGACTGGACCATTTGTCCTGTGCAGCCAGATTACCGGGAGAGAAAAATTTGCAATTCCTGAAGCGTCATCCCCTGCTGCTGTTTTTCATGCTGGCTGCGCTAGCCTTGGCTTATGCCGTGTACCACGCTCTGCAGAGCAGTTCCGGCGGTGGACCGCCGGGCCGTGGAGGGCCTCCAGGCATGGGCGGAGGCGGTGGCCAGACACCCGTGGAAGTGGCGGAAGTACGTTGGCACACCATGGCCGATGACGTGGAGTCGATCGGTACCAGTCGTGCCTGGGAATCGGTGGACATCACGGCCAAGGTCTCGGACACGGTCAGCCGTATCCATTTCCAGGACGGGGACCTGGTGGAAGCTGGAGATCTGCTGGTGGAGCAGACCAATACCGCCGAGGCCGCCCGTCTTGCCGAAGCCCGCGCCACGGTGTCTGATGCCGAGCGGCAGTATCAGCGAATCAGCAGCCTGGCCGAACGTGACCTGGTATCCGGCAGTGAGCTGGATGCTGTTGCCACGAATCTGGAAACGGCCGAGGCAAGGCTTGAAGGGATCATGGCCAATATGGAGGATCGTCTGATACGGGCGCCGTTCTCCGGCGTGCTCGGATTCCGCGAAGTCAGTGAAGGCTCCATGGTCTCTCCCGGGACCCTGATCACCACCCTGGACGACATTTCCACGATCCGTGTCGATTTCACCATTCCCGAATCAAGGCTGGCGCAGCTGAGTCGTGAGCTGTCGATCCGGGCCCGTAGCGTGGTGTATCCGGATCTCGTGTTCGAGGGCGCCGTGACCAACGTGGGTGCGCGAGTCGATCCGGTCACCCGTGCAGTTCGTGTGCGGGCCGATATCGACAATGGCGATATGCGGCTGCGCCCCGGTATGTTATTGAACGTCGGTGTCAGCCTGGATGAATCCGAAGTGCTCGTGGTTCCCGAGCAGTCTGTTGTGCCCAGCCAGGGGCAGCAATTTGTATTCCTGGTGGATGGGGAAGGGGTTGCCCGGCGCGTGGAAGTCGAAGTCGGCCGCCGTCGGCCGGGGCTGGTGGAAATACGCTCCGGACTGGAGGCCGGGCAACGAGTGGTCACCCTGGGCGTCGGACAGGTGCGACCGGACCAACCGGTGCGGATATTGAGTACGGGTATGCGGGAGTTGCCCCGTCCCGATGCGGAAAGCAGCGAAGGGGCCAGGGCCCGGGAACAGACCTGAGCCGGAGTACGTCCATTGAACGCCAGAACTGAGATCTAGCCATGGTATTGTCGGATGTTTCGGTCAAGCGGCCGGTTTTTGCCAGTGTGATCAGCCTGTTGCTGATCGCCTTCGGGATCCTGTCCTTCCTGCAGTTGCCGGTGCGTGAGTATCCGGACACCAGCCCACCCATTGTCTCCATCAATACCAGTTATCCCGGTGCTGCCGCCGAAGTCATCGAGACCCAGATCACCCAGGTGATCGAAAGCCAGATCAACGGGATCGATGGGGTCAACGCCATCACCTCCAGCAGTCGTGATGGCAGCTCGAGCATATCCGTCGAATTCAATGTCAGCCGCAACATCGACGAGGCCGCCAATGACATCCGGGACCAGGTCTCGCGAGTGGTCCGGCGTCTGCCCGAGCAGGTTGATCCGCCGCAGATTGCCAAGGCCGATGCCGACGCCCGGCCCATCCAGTATTTCAACCTGATCAGTTCCAGCATGTCTTTGCTGGAACTCAATGACTATGCCAATCGGTATATCTCGGATCAGTTTGCCGTGATCGACGGGGTGGCCAATGCCCAGGTGCGCGGCAGTGGCTATGCCATGCGGGTCTGGCTGGATCGCAACGCCCTGGCGGCGCGAAACCTGACGGTCATGGATGTCGATGCGGCCCTGCGACGTGAGAATGTGGAGCTGCCGGCCGGACGCATCGATTCCCTCGACCGGGAATTCACCGTGCGTGTCGACCGGGCCTATCAATCGGTGGATGATTTCCGCCAGCTGGTGGTCTCCCGGGGAGATGACGGCCATCTGGTGCGACTGGGCGAGCTGGCCCAGGTGGAACTCGCGGCGGCGAACAACCGGACCGTGTATCGAGGCAATGCTCAGGACGCTGTTGGCATCGGCATCGTCAAGCAGTCGACCGCCAACAGCCTCAGTGTCATGCAGGACACCGTGGCCCTGGCGGATCGCATCAATGCAACCCTGCCGGACCACATGGAACTGATTCTGTCGTCCAGTGATGCCGAATTCATAGAGAATGCCATCAGTTCGGTGTACCAGACCATACTGCTGACCGTGTTGCTGGTCAGTATTGTCATCTACCTGTTCCTGGGCTCCTTCCGCTTCATGTTGATACCGGCGGTCACCATTCCCGTCTGCCTGTTGGCCGCCTTCATCGTGCTGGCCGCGTTCGGCCTGACCATCAACCTGATCACCCTGCTGGCCCTGGTGCTCTGTGTCGGGCTGATCGTGGATGATTCCATCGTGGTGCTGGAAAACATCCAGCGGCGGGTCGAGGCCGGGGAGCCGCCCCTGCTGGCTTCTTTCAATGGGGCGCGGCAGGTGGCCTTTGCCGTGATTGCCACCACGGCCGTGCTGATAGCTGTGTTTGTGCCGGTGGTCTTCATGGATGGCAATATGGGCATCCTTTTCTTTGAGCTGGCTGTGACGGTGGGCGGTGCGGTGATCTTTTCCACCATACTGGCCTTGTCCCTGACGCCGATGATGTGTTCCAAGCTGCTGCGCAAGGACATCAAGCAGAATGTGCTGACGCGGGGTGTGGAACGGACCTTCCGCTGGTTGCAGCGCGGCTACCATGATGCCCTGGACGTGTGTCTGCGCTTCCGTCACCTGGTGCTGGTGGTGCTGTTCCTGATCGGCGGCGGTATCTACTTCCTGGCGCAGCAGCTGCCATCGGCGTTTGCTCCCCAGGAGGATCAGGGGGTGATGCTGGTGCGGATGACCGGCCCCGAGGGTGCCAGCCTGGAATATATGAACGACCAGGTGCTGCAGTTGCAGGACCAGGTGATGCCCTACCTGGAGCGAGGTGACATCAACAGCGTGATCACCATGGTGCCGGGTTTTGGTGGTGGTTCCGGCGTCAACAGTGGCATGACCATCATTTCCCTGCCGCCCTGGAGTGAGCGCAATCTGTCCACGGGAGAGGTCATGCAGCAACTCAACAGCAGTTGGGCAGACATGCCCGGCCTGCAGGTCAACACCTTCATGCGCTCCGGTCTGGTCCGCGGTGGTGGGGGAATGCCGGTGCAGTTTGTCATCGGCGGGCGTGAATACGATGAACTGGTCGAATGGCGCGACCTTCTGATCGACCATGCCGAGGAAAGCGGCATGTTCAACCGTATCAATTCCGATTACCTGGAAACACGACCGGGACTTGATGTCAGTGTCGACCAGGTACGGGCCGCTGATCTGGGGGTTTCCGTGCAGGCCATTGGACGCACCTTGCAGGCCATGATGGGGGAGAGCCGCGTGACCACTTTTGTGGATCGCGGCGAGGAATACGACGTGATCCTGCAGGCCGAGGAAGGACAGCGTTCCACGCCCGATGACCTGACCAATATATTTGTGCGCTCGGACACCACGGGGCAGCTCATTCCACTGTCCAATGTGGTGAGCGTGAGCAACACGTCTGCGCCGAATTCGCTCAACCGCTACAACCGCATGCGGGCCATCACCATTTCGGCCGACCTGCAACCCGGCGTGGAACTTGAGCAGGCCCTGGCGTTCCTCGAAGGTGTTGTGGCGAGCGAATTGCCGGAACATGCCCAGATCGACTACAAAGGTGAATCACTGGACCTGAAGGAAGCCAGCGGCGGTCTGCTCTTCATTTTTGCCATGGCCCTGCTGGTGGTCTTCCTGGTGCTGGCAGCGCAGTTCGAGAGCTTTGTGCATCCATTGGTGATCATGACCACGGTGCCACTGGCCATTTTTGGTGCCCTGTTGGGTTTGCTGCTCACCGGTGGATCCTTGAACATTTATACCAATATCGGCCTGATCATTCTGGTTGGTATCGCCAGCAAGAATGGCATTCTGATTGTCGAATTCGCCAATCAACTGCGGGATCAGGGGCTGGCCTTCCGCGAAGCCCTGGTGGAAGCCTGTGACATGCGTCTGCGGCCTGTGCTGATGACGGCCATGTCCACCATGATGGGCTCGGTGCCATTGATCATGGCCACCGGTGCGGGCTCGGAGAGTCGGGTGCTGCTGGGTACGGTCATATTCTCCGGGGTACTCATGACCACGCTGATGACCCTGTTTGTGGTGCCGGTGGTCTACTATATGCTGGCGCGCAATACCGGTTCACCCCAGGCAGTTGGAAAAATGCTGGGGCGTCTGCAGGAGCGATATGCGGGAGCGAGTGATGTGGCATCCGGCGCCAGCCGTGGCAACGCTAGCGGTGGTGGTCAGGTTTCCACGGTGAATCAGCGGGTCGACGAACCCTGAGTTCAGAGGTTCCCTAGTTCCGGCACCAGTGAGTGGGCGTCCACGGGCATTGCTTGTGGACCGGCTCCCTCCAGCACCATTTCCGTGTTGTCTTCGACCGACTCACAGCGCAGCACGGCCAACATTTCCAATAGGCCTTCAGGGTTGGGGAGCGCGGCCAGCACCGGCTCGCTTTTTCCGTTGGCATACCGGATACCCAGGGCATTAACAGCCGGGGATGCTTCCGCGCCCAGAGGGTCTTGTGTCACCACATGGTAGAGTCGCTTTTTGGCCGTACTGCGGTAGTACATGCGGGCCACCACTTCCTGACCGGTGAAACAGCCTTTGCGGAAATCGATACTGCCACTGATGTCGAGATTGAGCACCTGGGGAGTGAACTGCTCCGAGTTTTCGCCTGTGATCGGCAGCCGCCCTGACCGGATGTCCGCGAGCTGCCAGTGCAGCTGATCCTTGCTGAGACCCAGTGCGTCAAGAGCTGAGGGTAGTGGCTCGTCGGCGGGCAGCAGGATTTCAAAACGGGTTTCAGGGCCGGGCAATCGGATGATGTGTAGAGGACCCTCGCATGCGGTCTCCCAGTCCTTTTCCGGCAGAGTCGGGCTGAGCGCCTCGACCACGGCTTCAGCTTCGGGGCCGAACAGACCGAGGCGTTGCCAGCGTTCACTCTCCACCTGCATTGTTGTGCTGAAAAACACACTGTACTTCTGCAGCCGTTCCTGCAGCACGGTGGCCATGCCGGATGCGCAGCGCAGCAGCACTGCATCGGTATCCTGGCGCAGGGCGACAAAGTCGGCAATGATGCGACCCTTCAGGTTACAATACAGGCCCGGACGACTCTGGCGCGCGGTGACCATTTCCATGTTGCAACTCAATTGCCCCTGCAGGAAACGGTCGGTGTCCGCGCCCGAGATCCGCAGGATGTCGAATTCTGGTAGTGCAATCAGTGTGGCGTTCATGGCGAAATCAGCGTTCACATAGGATAATGGTAAGGTGAGCTATGGTAACAGAAACGGATTACAAGAAAATGCTCTGGCACAGTCGTCGCGGTATGCTGGAGCTGGACCTGTTGCTGCTGCCGTTCGCACAGCAGGTGCTGCCGGAATTGGCGGACGAACAGCAGCGGGTGTATCGACGCCTGCTGGATGAGGAAGACCAGGATCTGTTTGCCTGCCTTGTGGACCGGGTACAGCATCCCGAACCGCAGGTGCAGGTCATGGTCGACCGGATCCGTGCCCACGCCGCCAGCAACCGGGCTTGACGGACAGGGCGCCCAATAAGCCTGTGTTCTGTGTAGAGGCAGCTGAGAATCTTCCGTATCACAGGGAAAGTGATGTACAAGATATCGTTGCGTGTGTCGGCCTTCCTGGTCAGCTATCTTGTTTTATTGCATCTGTTGCTGACGCTGGCCATCCAATGGGCTGTGCTTGCAGTGATGCTGAAAGCGCTGTTGCATCTGCTCACCATGATTTCCCTGCTGGTCCTGCTGCGACGTCATTGTCTTGACGGAGTACGTGTCGATGCCATCACGCTGACCCAGGATCATTGCCTGTTGCATCGTGGCGGAGACAGACTGGAAGCACACTGTCTGCCAGGGGCGTTTTCCACGACCGGATTACAGGTATTGCGTTTTCGGATCGCAGGGGGCGGGTGGCACAGAATCGCCGTGATCATCCTGCCCGACAGTGCCGGCAATGCGGATCGGCGTCAGTTGCGACGCTATCTGGCCGGTTGGCTGCCAGATCTGGACTGATTAAGCAGTGGTTTCTCGGACCCGATCCGGGATCAATATGCTGTCCTTG
>PWQG01000031.1 GCA_003556835.1 Gammaproteobacteria bacterium | reverse complement strand
CGTATCGTTACTCATGGCGGCATTCTCCTTGTCTGAAATCAGTTGGTTAGCACTACTAATTTCAGCAGGGTTTGCCGCCGCTTTTCAAGTCAGCTCATACACCAGATTTGATGGTAGCTCCGCCCCCTCGAAGAGCCTGTGTAACGCCCGGTAATGTACCGTAATTTACGTCAAATACCCAAATCCCGCCCCATGACGGCAGACAGAGGCAGCTTGAGGCAGCCGCTGCCCTAAGCTATGCTGAACCCAGGGACTCATAGGGGGTCTGTGGGGGTGGATAGGACATGATGAGTACAGGGCGTCTACAGATCACACTCGAACCGACCGTGTTGCGCTGGGCCCGGGAGCGCGCCCGGCTGGAGCCCCAGACACTTGCAACCAAGTTGGGCGTCAAGCCTGAACGCGTTACGGAGTGGGAGGATTCCGGAAGAATCAGTTTTGCCCAGGCTAATCGCCTGGCGAAAACTACTCACACGCCTGTCGGCTACCTCTACCTGCCTACACCTCCTGAAGACCAGCTCCCAATCCCCGATTTCCGGACAGTGGGCGACCGCCCGCTTGGTGCGCCCAGCCCCAACCTGCTCGAAACTGTTCAGCAAATGCAGCGTCGGCAGGCCTGGATGCGCGAAGAGATGATCGAACAGGGGCAGAAGCCGCTCAAGTTTGTGGGATCTGTCAATCCAGGGGCCGGCCCTGTTGAGGTGGCCGCAAGAATGCGTGAAGCCCTTGGGCTGGATGGAGGCTGGGCTCGACAGCAGCCAAACTGGACCAGCGCATTGAAATTCCTTCGCGATCAGGTGGAGGCTGCCGGAATCCTCATCGTGATCAACGGGGTTGTGGGTAACAACACGCATCGACCGCTTGATGTCGAAGAGTTTCGCGGATTCGCCTTGATTGACGAGTACGCCCCACTCATTTTCGTAAACAACGGGGATTTCAAGGCCGCCCAGATGTTCACCATCGCTCATGAACTCGCGCATATCTGGCTGGGCGAGCCCGGAGTGTCCAATTTTGAGTCGCTTGAGCCTGCGCCACACGAGGTCGAACACCGCTGCAATCAGATTGCTGCTGAGTTTCTGGTGCCTGCGGAAAAACTGGCAGAAATCTGGCGTGAGCTGCGGGATAGGCCGGAACCATTTCAGGCCGCCGCGCACCACTTCAAGGTCAGCTCGATCGTGGCGGCTAGACGCTCCCTGGATCTGGGATTGATCGAAAGAGCTGAATTTCTGGATTTTTATCGTGCCTGGCAAGCTGATGAACGCCGCCAGGCAGCAAAACGAGGGCCAGGGGGCTCGTTCTGGAACAACCAGAACGTTCGCATCGGGCACCGGCTTGGATCGCAGGTAGTCCGCGCAGCCAAAGAGGGCCGATTGCTTTACCAAGAAGCCTACGCCTTGACCGGACTTACGGGAAAAACGTTCGAGAAGTTCACCAAAAATATGGGGATGTAGCCATGGCAGGGGATGTTGGGGCGCTCTACCTTCTGGACACCAATGTGTTTGTCGAGGCCTACCGCCGTTACTACGGCCTGGACTTATGTCCCGGATTCTGGGACAGCATCGCCCATTACTGCGAGGAAGGCAGGCTACTCAGTATCGACCGGGTTCGCGATGAGATTCATGAAGGCGATGCACTGGACAAATGGATCAAGCAAGCACCGGAGTACTTTTTCGTGTCGACAGCCGACGAGGCAGTCATTCAAAATTATCGTCAGCTTATGGTCAACGTTCAGGAAAATGAGCAGTATTTGGAATATGCCAAGGCTAACTTTGCATCAGGTGCTGATGGGTGGCTGATCGCATATGCAGCGGCCCATCAGTTGAATGTTGTCACTCATGAGGCACGAGACCCGAACATTAGAAAGAAGGTGCCAATTCCGAATGTGGCAGACTGGTTCAACATTGACTGCATTGACACGTTCGATATGCTTCGGGGCCTGGAGGTCCAATTCGGCTGGACTCTGGAGTAGTCCAAATCTGAAACTGGAAAGTTCCGCACTCGCTCTGCAACTTCACCGAAAATAGCTCAAACGGCCTCACGCCGACACTGCCGGTAGATCCGCGCTGGCAGGGGGTGTTGCATGCGCCATAAGATGCTCATGGGCTTGCTGCCTTCGTGGCGGACGTAGTCCACGGGGCCGACGAACTGGAATGGCTCAGTCAGGCCGTTGGCCAGCCGTTTTCCTTGTCGCACGAACAATATCGGCTGGTAACCGAGATCGCGATGGCGGATGTAGCGCTTGCCGGTGGGCGATTCCGGGGTAGTGGTCGACTGGCTCTGCCAGTGGAAGAGTTCCGGACTGAGGGCATAGTCTTCGTAGAGTGTGGTTGGTGCGAAATCCTTCTCTGATTTCTCGATTGTGACGAAGAAGGCGTCGACCTTTCTATCCGGCAGGTGGAGCACACCTTCCCGATGGCTGGCGAGTTGCGAAAAAGTGCCCTTCCCCAGTGCAAGGAGGATCTGCTCCCGGGTATAACTTGCGTGCAGTTCGAGTACGCCGGCACAATCCGGGAAAAACTGCTTGGACGCTGGAAGCAGGTGTTTTAGTCGGTATTCAATCAGGTCGATCAGGTCGTCGCGCAGGCCAGACTGATCTCGCATAAATTCCACGACTGCCTGTTCGGAGCCGTCACCGGGTCGTTTCTGACCCCAAATCAGACTAAGGCCTAAACTGGCGCGCATCCGCCATTCGGCTTCCTCGCGCGGCCTTTCTCTCAGCAATTCGCTCAGCGCCTGGAGCACCTGCCGGTCGGTGGCGATCGCTAGTTGACGCAAGCCGTTGATCAGAGTGGCCTCGAAAGGTTCCAGTCCGGAGTGGGACGGACCGCCTGCTGCCTCCATCAGTCGGCAGGGAAGTCCACGCTTGATCAGTGGATCCGGCTCGTCAAAGTGCAGCCAATTGAGCATACGCTGTAGCCCCGGGCGATCGCCGTGTTCCAGGCGCAGTGCCTGCAATTGGCGAATGATTTCTGGCTTGCGCTGGTCCAGAGTTTCGCGAATGTTTTTCAGCACGATGTTGGTGGATTTCCGATCCAGCTTGATCAGGCAGCCGGCCGGTAGCCAGGGAAATCCGGATTCAACTTGGTGGTCGATACGCTCGTGGGTTCGGCTGCTCAGGGCCCGGAATCGATCGGCGAACCTGAATCGACGGTGTTGCGGCGCGATGAAGTCCAGAACTGTCAAGTGTGCCTTGTCCTCGTGTAGCCTCAGGCCCCGTCCCAATTGCTGCAGGTAGACCGTCAGACTTTCGGTGGGCCGAAGGATTAACACGGTGTCGACTTCCGGGATGTCCACACCTTCGTTGTAGAGGTCCACGGTAAAGATGACGCGAATCTTGTAGTCGATCAGGTCCCGCTGCACTCGGAGCCGCTCTTCACGTGGTGAATCGGCGGTCAGCGCAGCAGCGGGGATGCCGCAGGTATCGAAATATTGGGCCATGAACCGTGCGTGGGCCTGGCTCACACAGAAGCCCAAAGCCCGAAATCGATCAGGCTCTGCCACGTGATCCAACAGGTTATTGAGCACCCAGCGAGCGCGGCGTTCATTGACGCCGATGACCCGGTCGAGGTCCTCGGTTCGGTAGCCGCCGCGCTGCCAGACCAGGCCGCTGAAGTCCACGCCTTCGGCATCATGGATCCCGAAATAGTGAAACGGCGCCAGGCGACGCGCCTCAATGGCATCGGGCAGTCTGAGCTCGTGAGTGAATCGACCACCGAAGTCATCGCGAATATCTCGGCCATCGGTACGTTCCGGGGTTGCAGTCAGACCGAGCAGCACCCGCGGCTGGATGTGGTCGATGATGGCCTGGTAGCTGTTCGCCTTGGCATGGTGGGCCTCGTCAAGCACGACGTAATCGAAATGATTGGAGTTAAGCCTGCCTAAGTCTCGTGAGTGCCAGCTCTGCACTGAACAAAAAAGGTGTCGCGATTGATCGGGGCGATGGCCGCCAACGAGCAGATCGCCGAATTCGGAATCCTTTAGAACGTGACGAAAGGTTTCCAGCGCCTGTTTTAGAATTTCCTCGCGGTGGGCGATGAATAGCAGCGTCGGACGGTTGGTGGATGCCAATTGGTTGGAGTAGCGACGATAGTCGAACGCTGCAATCATGGTCTTGCCGGTTCCGGTCGCAGCGATCACCAGGTGTCTGTCGATACCGTCCTGGCGTTCAGCCTCGATGGTGTCGAGGATCTCCTGCTGGAATCCGTATGGCTGCAGATCGAAAAAGCGGTAGGCCTGGCGGTCGGCCCTGACTGGTCCCTGGCGTTCGTTGGCTAGTGACGCTTGCAGCCGGCCCAGATCCTGATGTGTGAGCGGCTCGAACTCGGCCGGGTCGGACCAGTGCATCTCGAAACCGGCTTTGATCTGACGCCACAGATAGGGCAATTCGCTTTGGCTGATCCGGGCCGTCCACTCAAGCCCTTCATCCAGGGCAACACGGGAGACATTGGCCGATCCCACGTAGGCAGTCCCGAACCCGGTGTTGCGGTGAAACATATAGGCTTTGGCATGCAGTCGGGTTCGATGCGTGTCATAAGACACCCGCACTTCGGTATTCGGAAGATCAAGAAGGACTTCAATGGCCTTGAGATCAGTCGCACCCAGGTAGGAGGTTGTAGCGACCCTGAGCCGCGGTTGGCCATCCGGTCGGGGAATCTCGGTGAAGCGTTGTAGGGCGCTTTTCAGAGCGCGTATCCCACTGAACTTGATAAACGCCACCAACCAATCGGCCTGGTCAGCACTGGCCAGTTCTTTCTCGATCTGAGTGACCAGGCTGGGCGAATGACGCGAGCCAGTCAACAATGCCGAAACGGTGAGTGGAACATCCGGGCGCCGAGTATTGGTTGCTCCCACCTGGGCCTGATCGGGGCGTCTGATCTCCAGCAATCGCTGAAATGGCAGTGCTGGGATCTGAGAAATCACTTCTGCAAGGGGTGTACCTGCTTCCAGCAAGGCGTCAGAAAACGCCTGCAGGCAGGCCTCCCATTCGCGGCGATCTTTCTTCCGAAGTTCGATTAAAGCTGCGGAAAATGCATGGGCCAAGTGGGTGCCGACTGAAGCAGGCAGTGTTTCGCGGTCAGGGTGTGTATCCCAATCCGCCAATTCCTCCAGGCCCAATACAGCCAGCCGTTCGCGGAGTTGGGGAGTCAGCAGGCTTTCATGCAGGCCAAAATACTTGTCACGCTCGTTGCCCATCAGGGGGTTGAGCCCGACCGCTCAAGCCGGAAGAAACCATTGCAAGGGGAAGAAGAATCAATCATCGATTGAAATTTTTTTGGGTTTCATTGCATGCCAGAACGATCTTTCCCGCTGGATCCTCTCTTCCTCCGAGTTGCGGATAAATCTTGAAAGGTTGTAACTGATTGCATGGATCCTGGACTTGTCGAGCACCGGGTTCTTGTTACCTAAAAATACGGGTAATGCGCAGGGCTCCAATGCCCAGATTGGCCGTTTGGGCCGTCCCGAAGACTTGATGAACCACCCGGGGAAGAGGATGACTGGTTGCACGGAAAGGGTGTACCCAGTCGATTCCTGAAGTACACTTCTTAGCCAACCGGCTTGCGCATAGGCCTGAATGACAGGATTACGATCTGGCTCCCGGCCAAGTCTTGAGATCGATTCACCATCAAACTCGATCACTGTTTCACCGCGTGCCGGCTTGCTCCAGGTCTTGGTTTCAACGGTGAATATCCCAGCGGGGCCAATCAGCACATGGTCGATATTGAAGCCATCGCCTACGACGTCATGGAATACATGATATCCGTCGCTTCGCAATGATTCGAGAAACTGGCCAACTGCCTTTTCACCATCTTCGCCCTGCTGCATTCTCCGAATCAATGGAAGCACCCGAATCACGCGATAAGCGGTGAATATCACGGCCAACAGGAAACATGTCGTAATCCACCACGGCGAATACACCGTGCCGGTAAACTCTTCCGTCCATTTCAGAACGGCGGCAATAAAGAGCCCGCCAGAAACCAAAAGCGGGGTCAGCACACGGTCTTCCATTAGGTCCATTCGAGCGTCGTTCAGGGACTGCCCGGGCACCCGAACAGGTCTGGCTTTTATGGGCGAGCGAGACTTGGAAAACGGTTTTCTCATGACCCCTTCCGGCACATTGACTGTCGGGCTTACTTATAACCCAAAGCGGCTATGGACCTCAACACAAGGCGCGAATTGAGGCGCTGATCGCCTCACCTGGATTTCATTCGTAGGGTTGCTCTTCGGCGGCTAATCTGAGGCCACCTGGCATACCCAGTGCCGCCTGCCAGCGATAATCGCACGGCTCGAACTGGCCTTTCTGAACCCACAACTGTGCCTGGCTGGCCTGGCCCTGCTGGTAGGCCCAGCGTGCGATCAATAGCGAGCGCTCCAGGTCGTGGGCCAATCCGACCTGGTTGAAATCTGTGGCCAGGCGGTGGCCATGGTCCAGGTTCTGGATACGCCAGCGTTCGATGTGGACAGAGGCGGCCAAGTAGTCGCGCTTGGCATTGTTGCAGCCCTTGTGGGCAAATACGAAGTTGTGGCCCAGGTCCAGTGGGTAGCGGGACCAGGGGATGAAGTGGTCGAGATCGCCTTCGTCACCGACTTTCTTTCCACAGTAGAAACACTCGCCGGCCTGGTGGCGCCGAAGCAGATCTCGATACTGGGTCAGCGAGCTGCGATCGGTACCGAACAGGAATGCCTCCAGTTCGGCACCGGGGCCGAGTACGTCTCGGTTGCCCTTGATGCGGTGGATCTGGGTGATCCAGCCGCCGCGAATCATGCTGGTCAGCAGCGGATGGAAAATGCGGAAGGCCTCGGGTACGCCGGGGAGCAAACGGATGGTGCGGTTGTTGTAATCACGTTTTCGATACAGAAACTCGTTTTGGTGATTGCCGATGGTTTGCAGTTTCCATAGCGGCATCTTGATGATGATGCCGGCCACCCGGCGCTTGAGACTGGACCATGCCTTCTGCGAGGCCTGGAGCCGCCCTAGCCTACCGTCGGTTTGTGTTCGAAATTCCTCGACCAGACGCACCACTTCCGCCTGGCCCTTGGTGTTCTGCCTGAGCACCTGGTTCTGAAATGGCCTGGCCTGGTTCCAGTAGTACTCGATGAACTTTTCGGCGATCTGTTCGACATGCAATGGCAGCGAGCCATCCGATGCGGAGCCATGCTCCACGGACAGGTCGGCAAGGGCTTGCAGCAATGCGAACTTGTAGGTGGCGACGAAGCCGCCCTCGGCCAGCAGTTCCTGGAACTGGCGCAGGAAGCGAATGGCTTCGTCGGGTTTCAAGTGTCCTCCCAGTACCCGGCTTTCTCCGGAAACAGCTTCCGAATCCCGCCGCGCGGGTCGGCCTCGTCTCCCTTGTAGCGCGGGATCAGGTGGATGTGCAAGTGGAAGATGGTCTGGCCGGCGGCTTCGCCGACGTTGATGCCGATGTTGAAGCCGTCGGGTTGGTGTTTTTCCTGGATGGTTTGG
>PWQG01000440.1 GCA_003556835.1 Gammaproteobacteria bacterium | reverse complement strand
GTGGCGGACCTGACGCAGACAGAGGCGATGGGCCAGCAGTTCTTCAAAGGCCAGGCGACGCTGTGCCGGATGCAGTCCTTCCTGGAGGTGCTGGATGTTGGCATCGACCGGAGGGCGGTGCAGAAAGCGCACCGCCTCGGGCAGGGGCAGGAAGGACTCCTTCTGTAGAAGTGTCGCAGGAAGGTGTTCGGTGAGCCCCCCGGCCTGTTCCAGGGTCTGCAGGGCCAGCTCTGTGAGCTTGCGCAGACGTAATTGCTGCATGCCTTCTGTGGTGGGATAGATCGGGGTGAGGCTGTCTGTTTCAGGTCCGGGTGTCCGGTCTTCCACGAACTCATACTCGGGGTGATAGACTTCGTAGCCGGTCCTGCCACTGCGTATCTCGCCGAAACAGCGCAAGCGCCGACCGGCTTGCAGGCTGTTTTTCTGGGCCGCACTGAAATGAAAGAAACGCAGGCCGATGATGCCGCTGTCGTCGCGGATGCGGCAGAGCAGGCTGCGCCGTCGACCGAATTCAGGGGCGCAGCTTATGATTTCGCCCTCGAACACCAGGTCCTGTCCCAGCCGGCTCTGACCGATCGGAGTCACACGGCTGCGATCCTGATAGCGGGAAGGGAGGTGGAACAGCAGATCCTGGAGACTGTGGATCTCCAGGCGTGCCAGGCGCTCACGCAGACTGGGTCCGACTCCCTTGAGTCGGCTGACATCAATGTCGCCCAGGGACCTGTTGCCGGTCGAGTCCATGTAGTGCTGTGCCCCGTCGTCGTGTCCGGTTTCTGCACAGTATATGTGTTTTTATACAGGTAAAGCCAGAATGCCGTCGATTTCGATCCCGGCACCCCTGGGCAGGGCCGATACCTGGACTGTGGCGCGCGCCGGGTAGGGTTTGCTGAGTAGCTCGCTCATGATGTCGTTGACGATGGCAAAATGGTCGAGATTGGTCAGGTAGATGTTCATCTTCAGCAGGTCTTCCAGCGAACCACCGGCGGCTTCGGCCACAGCCGCCAGGTTGGCGAAGACCTGGCGCGTCTGTGTCTCGATATCTTCACCGGCCAGGTTCATGGTCTCGGGCACCAGTGGAATCTGGCCCGAGAGGTACACCGTGTTGCCACTGATGATGGCCTGGGAATAGGGGCCGATCGCTTCCGGGGCGGATGGGCTGTGCACACTCTTTTTCTGACTCATCGTCGGACCTTTTGGCTATTGGCTCAGGAATCCCTGTTCTGCTGCCGATCGCGTTCACGCAGAAGCGATTCCGGTGCCACACTGCTTTTGATGGGTTTCACCACCTTGCGGCTCTTGAGCCGGGTCACTTTCTCCACCGGTTTGATAAGGCGGATGCGTTTCATGACGCGGGCCAGGTGAATCCGGTTGTGTACGGTGATCAGCAGGTTGACGATGCTGAAGCGTGAATCCTTTTCCACCGTGCTGATCTTTTCGATATTGGCATCTTCGCCGGTAATGGTGTTGGCGAGCGTGGCGATGATGCCGCGTGCGTTTTCCAGTTCCACCCGGATTTCCACACTGAATTCACCTTGAACATCGGGATCCCAGCGCACGGTGATGCACTTCTCCGGATTGTGCCGGATTTCGGCGATGTTGTTGCAGGTCTCGGTGTGGATGACCATGCCACGGCCAGAGCTGATGTGACCGACAATGGGGTCGCCGGGAATGGGATGGCAGCAGCGGGCATAGGAAATCACCATTCCCTCGGAGCCGCGGATGGCGATGGAACCATGGCGATCCTCTTTCTTCCTGCGGCTCCCGCGATCCTCTTCCTCATCGCCTATCAGGTCCGGGAACAATTGACGTGCAACCCGGAATGCCATGCGATTGCCGAGACCGATATCTTCCAGCACGGCATTGAATTCTTCGACCTGCATTTCTTCCAGGGCCTGTTCCACCTGTTCGGCATCCACCTTGTCCAAGTGTGTACCGTAACCGGCCAGCACCTTGTTGAGCAGGCGCTTGCCCAGGGAAATGGACTCGGAGTGGCGCTGATTCTTGAGTACGTGGCGGATATTGCTGCGCGCTTTTGCGGTGACCACAAAACTGAGCCAGGCCGGATTTGGCTGGGCGCCCGGTGAAGTGATGATTTCCACGGTCTGGCCACTCTCCAGTGGTTCGCTCAATGGAGCCAGGCGGCGACTGATGCGGCAGGCGACACAGGAATTGCCGATGTCGGTGTGCACGGCGTAGGCAAAATCCACGGCGGTGGACCCGGCGGGCAATTCGAGAATGCGCCCGTTGGGCGTGAACACGTAGATTTCGTCCGGGAACAGATCGATTTTGACGTTTTCAATGAATTCCAGGGAGTTGCCCGCATTCTGCTGCATCTCCAGCAGGCCGTTGACCCATTGGCGTGCTCTCTGATGAGCATGGCCCGGACTGTCGTCGGCCGATTTGTAGAGCCAGTGGCCGGCAATGCCGTTGTTGGCCATGGCTTCCATCTCTTCGGTACGGATCTGGATCTCGATGGGAACGCCATGCATGCCGAACAGCGTTGTATGCAGGGACTGGTAGCCATTGGCCTTGGGGATGGCGATATAGTCCTTGAATCGTCCCGGTACGGGTTTGAACAGGTTGTGCATGGCGCCCAGCACCCGGTAGCAGGAATCGACAGAATCCACCACGATTCGAAAGGCATAAACGTCCATGATCTCCGAGAAACTTTTGCGTTTTGTGCGCATCTTCTCGTAAATGCTGTAAAGATGTTTTTCTCTTCCCAGCGTCCGTCCGGGCAGGCTTTCCCGGTCCAGGCAGGCTTCGATGGCATGCTGGATTTTGGAGAGGATTTCCTTGCGATTGCCGCGACTGGCGCGCACTGCAGCCTCAATGCGTTCGGCTCGCATCGGATACAGGGCGGCAAAACCGAGGTCTTCAAATTCAACACGCACCGAGTTCATGCCAAGGCGATTGGCGATCGGGGCGTATATGTCCAGGGTTTCGCGGGCGATGCGGCGGCGTTTGTCCGGACTGAGCGCGTCCAGGGTGCGCATATTGTGCAGTCGGTCGGCCAGTTTGACGAGAATGACCCGGATGTCGCGAGCCATGGCCAGGGCCATTTTCTGGAAGTTCTCAGCCTGCGCTTCGGCGGCGCTATTGAAGCTGATCTTGTTGAGCTTGCTGACCCCGTCGACCATCTCGGCGACACTGGCGCCGAACTGGTTTTTCACGGCGGTCTTGCTGATGCCGGTATCTTCGATCACGTCATGCAGCATGGCGGCCATCAGGCTCTGATGGTCCATGTGCATTTCCTTGAGAATGCCGGCTACGGCAAGGGGGTGGGTCACATAGGGCTCACCGCTGCGGCGGAACTGCCCGTCATGTGCTTGCTCGGCGTAAAAATACGCCCGGCGGACCAGATTGACCTGATCCTCTCCCAGGTATTCCGACAGGTCGGTGGCCAGTGAATCAATGCTTGCGGCAGCTACTGCGTTCACGGACCCTCACTCTCCGGTCGTTTACTCGTCGTCCTGCTCGATCTCATTGGCATCGGGTGTGACTTTCTCCTCGGTTGCAGCATCGTCCTCGGAAACGATGGCGCCCATCATCGCCGCGGTCGCGCTCAGATCGGCTTCGGGAACCGTGCGTGTCGGCGCCGGACGCTCAATCAGGATGCTGGAATCCACCAGGCCTTCGGCGATTTCGCGCAGTGCGATGACCGTAGGCTTGTCGTTGTCCTCGGGTACCAGGGGTTCCTTGCTGCCGGATTGCAGTTGACGCGCCCGCTTTCTGGCTATCATGACCAGTTCGAAACGGTTGTCGACTTTTTCGAGGCAATCCTCAACGGTAATTCGAGCCATGTTGCTATACCTGTGGGCATTGAAAGTGGGAAATCGGGTTTCTTACAATTACTATTCTACTGAATCAGAGCGGATAAAGCGATTCACTCTTTCAGCAGACGGGCCAACAAACCGGCCTGATTGTGCAATTGCCGGTCGCGTTCGAGCCTTGTGGCGCGAAAAACCGCCTGAAGGTCCTCCAGTGCAGCGGTAAAATCCTCATTGATGATCAGGTAGTCGGCTTCCTGATGATGAGAGATCTCGTCACGGGCCTGTTGCATGCGGCGGCGGATGGTCTCCTCCTCATCCTGTCCCCGGCCAGTGAGTCGTGCCTGCAGGGTCTCCAGCGAGGGAGGCAGAATGAAGATACTGCGGGTGCTCTCGATCCGGCTGCGGACCTGGGCCGCTCCCTGCCAGTCGATCTCGAGGATCACGTCACGGCCCCGGGCCAGTTGCTGATCCACCCAGGCGCGGGAGGTGCCATAGAGGTTGCCGAATACCTCGGCATGTTCCAGGAAATCGTTCTCGTCACGCAGGGAGAGGAAGGTTTCCCGGGTGACAAAATGATAATTGACGCCGTCCTGCTCACCGGGCCGTTGCGGGCGCGTGGTATGCGAGACCGATACACAGATCCGCTCGTCGCCGCTGTCCAGCAGGGCGTTGACCAGGCTTGTCTTGCCGGCTCCGGAGGGTGCGGAGATGGTGTAGAGTGTACCTTTGGCCATGGCGTGAGAATTCCTCTGTTTTCTTCCCGAAGCAGTGGTCTGGATTGACCGCGCAGTATACCCGGAGCAAGTAGCGACGACCAGCCGGATGGCTTGCTGTGCCCGCAGCCCCGGGGCCCTTGAACGTCATGGCCTGGTGCAGCGGAGCGTGTCCGTGACCGGTTCTTCGCGTTTTCTGGTAAAGTGTCCTGTATGAACGAAACGACCATCAAATTGACCGAATACAGCCATGGTGCCGGATGCGGTTGCAAGATATCGCCGTCCGTCCTGGATCGTATTCTGGACAGCAGCCGCGTGTTTGCACCGGATCCCAAGCTGCTGGTCGGCAATTGCAGTCGCGATGACGCCGCGGCCTATGACCTGGGCAATGGGCAGGTCATTCTCAGCACCACCGATTTCTTCATGCCCATAGCGGATGATCCCTTCGACTTCGGCCGGATTGCGGCCACCAATGCCATCAGCGACATCTACGCCATGGGCGGGCGCCCGATCATGGCTGTTGCCATACTGGGCTGGCCGGTCGACCGTCTGCCACCGGAGATGGCCGGGGAGGTGGTCGATGGCGGCCGACAGGCCTGCGCTGATGCCGGTTTCATCCTGGCTGGCGGTCACTCGATTGACGCGACGGAGCCGATATTCGGCCTGGCCGTGACCGGGCAGGTGGCCAGGGAACATCTGAAACAGAACAACAAGGCCCGGGACGGTGACCTGCTATATCTGACCAAACCCCTTGGCGTGGGTGTGCTTACCACGGCACAAAAGCAGAAAAAGCTTGCCCCCGAACACCGCTTTCTCGCCCGTGATCTGATGTGCCAGCTCAATAGCGTCGCCCTGGATCTGGCGCCCATGCCTGGCGTGCACGCCATCACGGATGTCACTGGCTTTGGCTTGCTGGGGCATCTGCTGGAGCTGTGCGAGGGCAGTGGGCTGGTTGCCGAGCTGGAGATGGACAGGGTTCCAGTGCTCGAGGTCGTACCGGAGTATATTCGCCAGGGATGTGTGCCTGGTGGCACGCTGCGCAATCACGCCAGTTATGGCGATCGAATAGTGTCCCTGGACGATGGGCAGAAAGCCGTTCTCTGTGATCCCCAGACCAGTGGCGGACTGCTGCTGGCGGTGGATCCGGCCGCCAGCAGCGAGGTTGAACAATGCCTGCAGCAGGCTGGCATCAACGCCGCGCCGCTGGGTCGTCTGCACGCACCTGGCGACTCACCGTATCGCATCCGACTGGCTTGAAGAAACCGGGCATGACACAAGCAGACGATACCCGGGATTATCTCCAGCTCTTTCTGGACGATGTGCCACTGATGGATACACGGGCTCCGGTGGAGTTCGCCCGGGGTGCATTTCCGATGGCTGTCAATCGACCGCTGATGACCGACCACGAGCGCGAGCAGGTGGGCATCTGCTACAAGGAGCAAGGCCAGGCTGCCGCCATCGAGCTGGGTCATGACCTGGTCAGCGGGCAGACGAAGCAGCAGCGCATTGAAGCCTGGCTCGATTTCTGCCGTGAGCATCCGGATGGCTACCTGTACTGTTTCCGTGGTGGTATGCGCTCGCAGATCTGTCAGCAATGGCTGCGCGACGCCGGTTGTGACTATCCTCGAGTCATTGGTGGCTACAAGTCGATGCGCCGTTTCCTCATCGATGCCACAGAATCGGTCACGGCGGCAGCGGAGATTCTGGTGGTTGCCGGTCACACCGGAGCGGCCAAGACGGTATTGCTGGAACAGCATCCTGGCGCGATTGATCTGGAAGCATTGGCTCATCACCGGGGCAGTGCCTTTGGCCGCCGGGTGGGGGGACAGCCGTCACAGATAGACTTCGAGAACGCTCTGGCCATTGCATTGCTCAAGCGCCAGCATCGCCGCCCGGGTCGACCGATCCTGCTGGAAGACGAGAGCCGGCTCATCGGTCGCTGCGCCCTGCCATTGAGTCTGCGCCAGCGCATGCAATCGGCGCCACTGTTGGTGGTCGAGGAGAGCCTGGCGTCGCGGGTGGATCACACCTGGCGCAAGTATATTCTGGACAAGCTGTGGGAGTGGCAGGCAGTGCATGGAGACGCGGAAGGTTTTGCCGCATTTTCACAGGATTTGCGGGATTCGCTGTACCGGATCAGGCGACGCCTGGGTGGCGAGCGCTTTGAGTACATCGGACAGATCATGGATCGTGCTTTGCGGGAGCAGCTTGACGGTCAGGCGGAGCTGCATCGGGAGTGGATCCGGGAGTTGCTGGAGAATTACTACGACCCCATGTACGAGTATCAGATGGCGCGACAGGCTGATCGTATCCGCTTCCGTGGTACACGTGAGGAAGTGCAGGCATTCATCGAACGGGACTGCGGCTGACGCTCGGGCGTTTCAAGCCTCTCTAATGGAAACCTGGCGCCATCGCCGCAGCCCCGCCGGTCCCTGTGCTCAGAAGCGGAAGTAGGCGGTTGCCCCCAGCACCAGGTTCTCCCGGCTGTTGCCGAAGTCGAAGGCGAAGCGGGGAGTCAGCGTGACGGGGCCGGTGACTACATCATAACCGATGCCGAGCCGCAGGCGGATATCGTCACCATAGCGGTTGAACTCCACTCCGGTACCACCGGTGAACTTGAGACGTGGTGTCTCGGGTGGACGATAGTTGAGTGTGCCGAGCAGCAGGGTCGAGTTGCTTCCGCGGTAGCCGCTGGAGCTGTATTCGACCACACCACCCACGCTCCAGGGACCGTCCAGATCGTGGTCCAGTTCCAGCCCCAGTGTCGGATTGGTGCCGCCCCGGTCGAAATCGGTCACCCCGGCGAACACCCCGAAGGTATTGCCTGAGCCTCCCGCCGTCTGTGCGGTGACCACTCCGGGTAACAGCAGTGTCAACACGGTGAGGATAAGCAGGGTCAATGTCTTCTTGTCGTGCATATGGGACTCCTTGATAAGTACAAAGAAAGTGTCCGGGATACCGGTTGTGGTTTCCAAAAGCAATATCTGTGCCACATGGCCC
>PWQG01000299.1 GCA_003556835.1 Gammaproteobacteria bacterium | reverse complement strand
GGTGGTGGCAACACCATCAACATCCGTGTCCTCCAGCCACTTTTCGCCTGCGTCTTCAAGACATACACCAGAGGGCCCAAACGCACCGGCCAATAACAGATACAGCTCATCATGCACCTGCAGACCGTCCGTTCCCACCAGACTGCTGACCACGAATACGGCAGACGGTATTCCCTTTCTCTGTAATAGTGGATGCGCATTCCAATAGAAATCGGCGTAACCGTCGTCAAAGGTGATCGCAGCTTGAGGACGCTTACCACGCGGACTTCTCGATGGCCCGGACAATCTCAATTCATCCAGAGAGACAAACTCATAGTGGCGCGCCAACCAATCCAGCTGCGCCTCCAGCATTGCCGTACTGACCAACATGGACGGCATCGAGCGCTGCGAAGCTGACTCGAAATCCTTCACCACACGGTGATATCCGATGATCAACGGGAACTTTCTCTGATCCTTCCCGAAAACCGGCAGACGATTGACCCGAAGTCCGTGAATGGTGGCGGCACCGCCACTTTTGATAAGACTGCGCATTGTCGACTTTAACATCCCCTGTCTCCTGGAAACCTTTTCATCATGAATTTTCAGAGAGTATCCTGGAGCGTATCGGCTCCGGCATCTTCTTTTGGACCAGGGCCTTGACGCGGTTACGAATGTTCATCGAGCGCGAACAGAGCCTGCCTCGAAGATGCCAAGGGAAGGCATCGATTCTTAGTAACTCCTGCTGATCATTAGCCCAGAATGACTTATAAAGCTCCTCCCCGCGCAAGAAGTCGTAGACCAAAACCCCTTCCTCAATCGCCCGTTGAATCGTCATTCCCACCATCAGAAAGCCGGGGCTGGATTGATTGAACTCCGGATCAAAGCCAGCCTGGTAATAGTAGAACGTACGTTGGTAGCAGAACCCATACACAGCAGCGGCCGGTCGCCCATCCATCCTGAGCACATAGAGGCGCAACCAGCCCCTGGCCAATGCAAGGGCGCTGAACTCCCGATGAAACTCATGCAATTGCGCGGTATGAAATGCAGAGGACCCGCCACGGTTTTCCCAACGCTTCAAATGCAGGTCAAACAGGATCTGGAGGGCCGGATCGCGTTGCTCCTCTGTAGTTACCTGGTCCAGATCCACCCGGAAGTTGCGGTTCATTCTGCGCTCTTTTCTGCGATAGCCCGCCGCGCGGGATTTTCCCAGTCCTGCCATGTAACTGGGCCAAGTGTGGCCATCCAGGATTACCCGGGGACAGTTACTGAACCCGGACTCGCGCGTGTACCAACCAAAATTGGACAACCTGCGGGAAAGACGATTGATCAGGGAATACTCCGCAATCACTGCTTTTGCTTCCAACACCATGCCTCGTTGATCGATCAGCTTTCCAATGGCACCCAGCACTTCGTTTTCTTCGCCCTTGCGTATGATCACATCCAGGTAGTCGGAGCCTGCGGATCCCGAACCAATGAACTCCAATACCCGGTAGGGAATCAAACGAGAGTAGCACCGGGGTCGGACCAGCAACGGTGCGACGCCAATCAGCTTCCCGTTCCGTCGGACAACAACAATAGCGAGCTGACGGCCGGTGCCGAATGTGCGCCACCAGGTGTACTGCCATTCCCAGGTTAGAAACAACACATTCGCCCTGCTTTCTACCAAGAGGTCATTCCATTCCATTTGCATGCTGGCGAAAGCATCAGGACTGGACACCCATTCAGCGGTCATTGCACTCATCTCGCCCGCCGCAGCCGGTTCTTGCATGCTTCTGCCTCCAATAATGATGTATAAAGCGCTTCAGTGGCCCCAACCATTCCTGTCATGGAGTGGCGGGTTCTGGCTATACGAAGTGACTCACTACCAAACCTTTCTGCCATGCCGGGATCTGACAGGATACGAGTGATGGCTGACGCCAGGGCTTCAGGGTCGCGTGGCGGAATCAACAATCCATTGACACCGTCCTGCACCAGTTCCGGATTACCACCGACGCGTGTGGCCACGATAGCCCGGCCTGCGGCCATCGATTCCAGTATTGTGTTTGACAGACCTTCACTATAGGAGGGCAGAACAGACAGGCTTGAGAGTGCGAGCAGACCGGGTACGTCGGTCCTGTGCCCGGCGAAATGAACGCGGGAACCGATTCCCAGCTGGACCGTTTTTTCTTCCAGTTCTTTCTGGTAATCGGTATCTACCTCAATTACGTTCGCCTTGAAGTCGAGCTTCTCACCGACAATAAGAAAATGCACATCCGGTAGTTCTTGAAAAACGGGTACCGCCGCCAACAACAACTCATCAATACCTTTCTGGGCATTAAGTCGCGCCACCATGATGACCAAACGCGCCCCGGATGGGATGCCATACTGTTCGCTCACATCTGAATCGGTCTTCGCGTCCTTATACAGGTCAAGATCGATACCATTCTTGATGACGTGAATCCGGTCCGAAGGATAGCCCTCGTCCTGCAACCAATCACGAATGGAATCGGCATTTACCAGAATACCATCCGCCATCCTGCACGCCTGTTTCTGCACGTGCTTCTGAGCAGGCGTCAGATATACCCCGCGGTCCCGCACTGAAGCCAGTACGAGGGGAACTCCCGCCAACCGGGCAGCCGGTATGGCCAGCACATTGGCATAGAAATTGTAGCTATGTGCAACTTCTATGCGCTTCTTATGCATGTGATGCGCCAAGCGCAGCAATTGGCGGAACGTGTCCGGGCGATAGAATCCCGAGATCGGAAACTCCTCCACGGCAATGTTCCATTCCTGCACTTCGGAAAGAAACTGACCGAACTTCTTCAGGCAGGCAAACTGCACGTCGAACTGGGATCGGTCGAGATGGCGGACAAGATTATGAATCTGGCCTTCCGTACCACCTGGATTGAAATTGGTGACAGTTTTCAAAAGTTGTATTGGTCCGCCTTTCCTGTACCCGCCTCCAATCATGACTTGACTCCAGCTTCGCTGGCACGAGTACTGCTCATGATCGGGGCAACACACAGGGCCAGTCCGGCGATATAGTAAAAATAGAAATGGTAGGCAACAGGATGAAAGAATGCAGCCACAGAAAACGCGATCAGACTGACTTTTATGCTCTCCGCTGACAGGTACAGAGTCCGATGCCGCCCAAGGGTAGCGGGGGATAGAGCTGCTCCCACACTTCGGAAGCAGGCCAAAAGAACCAACAGAAAAAGAAGCAGTCCCGGCAGTCCCAGATCTACTGCCAATGCCAGATAGACATTGTGAATTTCCGTCCAGGTCGCACCCCGTGCATCATCCATCACAAAAGCATTCATGCCAATTCCGGAACCAAATATCGGGTTATCCGCCACCAGCTGCAATGCAACACGAGTATCCCGGGATCTGGCCTGGGAGGACCCGGTAGGATCCGACTGGACATCCGTGATCGTTGCGATACGATCCACATAGTTGACTGGAACAAAGGGCATTGCGAACACCATAAACACGAACGCAATTGGAATCATGATACGTTCTGGCCTGTTGCGTAGCCTCCAGAAATACACCAGAAAGATTACGCCCAGTGTTAGGAATCCAGCCCTGGAGAATGTCGAAATGACACCCACGACCAAAAGCCCAATGATCAAGGCGAGGGCAAAACGTGACCACCACTGCCGGGCCGCCAACAGAGAGCCGATGACCAGGGGCAAAATCAGGTTGAGCATCAACGCCATATCATTGGGATTTTCAGTCAGTGGCGCCTGGTAGCCCACTGGACGGTCGCCACCAGAAACGTAGACTCCGCTCATCAGGTTCCGCACTGTGGTCAAGGCCAGTGGTACGGAAAGGACAACCAATGTCATGATCACCACCCGTAACCGAGAAAGGCTACTGACCACGCTGACCAGCAACAGGAATACAAGTAATGTTTTGCTGTAGGACTCGAGCAGAAAGCCTACACTTCCACCGGGCCAGAACGAGAATGGTATGGTGGCTACAGCCCATCCGACCAGCCCCAGAATGGCGACGATGCCAGGGCTCAGCACGATCAGGGATTGGCCACGCGATAACCGGCTGACCGCATGGGTCAATATGCCACCAAGTGCGGCAAGCATGGCGATTCGCAACGGCGCTAGCACGGGGAACATCTGCTGTGGTGCCAATAGCAGAATTCCGGTAAATGCCAGGAGGAATACGAAAGGTGCTGTACTTTCGTTTGTATCGTCAGATGCCTGCTCTGTTCCGACTACTGCGGGACTGGTCTCCGGTATGCGCCACCATTGCGTTTCCATCAGAGATCGACCACTTGTCCGGCACTGCGGGGAAGCCCCCATGTAGCACCGCGTGTATCTACAATGAGATTGGCACAAGCCACAATGCTGCGATAGTTGAATTCCGGGTGATCGGTCAGAATCAAAACGCAGTCGACTGAGCGCACTAAGTCATCACTGACTGTCACTGATGCCAGGTGCTCATCATCGAGCAGCAGATTCGGCACATGCGGATCCGAATACGACACATCCGCACCTTGGGCTTTCAGTTCGCTGATGATCTGCAATGCCGGTGATTCACGAATATCACCCACGCCGCGTTTATAGGCCACTCCCAAGGCCAATATACTTGCGCCATTCAGACACCGTTTTCTATCATTCAACGCCCTGTTGACCAGATCAATCACATGCCCCGGCATCGACTGATTGATCTCTTCGGCCAAGGGAATGAAACGCGTTGTGTAGTTGCTGAACTTCATCTTCCATGCCAGATACGCTGGATCAATCGGGATGCAGTGCCCTCCGATCCCCGGGCCGGGATAAAATGGCATGAAACCGAAGGGCTTACTGGCGGCCGCATCAATCACCTCGCGGGAATTGACGCCCAGCTCCCGGCACATCAGGGAAAACTCATTGGCCAGGGCAATATTCACACTTCGGAACACGTTCTCGTACAACTTCGACAGTTCAGCCACTTTCGGGCTTGAAACCTCGAATACACGATCGACGACCTTTCCATAAAGTTGCGCAGCCAGGCGAGTACACGCCGGTGTTATACCGCCAGTCACCTTGGGAATTTGCCGGACCAGAAACTGCCGATTACCAGGGTCGATCCGTTCGGGAGAGAAGGCCAGGAACAGATCTACACCAGCCCGGCATCCCTCGTCCTCAAAGCGCGGCAGAAGCAACTCCTGGGTGGTGCCCGGATAGGTGGTTGACTCCAGAATTACGAGTTGACCCGCGCGCAAATGCTTGACGATATTGTCCACTGTGGCCAGCACATAGGAGATATCCGGGTCCTTCGACTTGCGCAAGGGCGTGGGTACACAGATGATGATGACATCACTTTCCGCCAATACCGAAAAATCCGCACTGGCCTGATACGACCCGTCGTTACGATAACGCTGCAGATCCTCGCTGCTGACATCCGGCGTCTGCGAGATGCCCTGATTCAATGTTCCTACCCGCTCCTGGTCAACATCAAGGCCGATTACTTTGAACCCGGCTTGCGAGAACGCAGCGGCCAGTGGCAGTCCCACATATCCCTGGCCTATTATTGATATACGCGCACTTTCGTCCTCGATCTTCGCGGCCAGCATCGATTCATACTCTATCGCTTCATACGCTGGTGCCAACTCGTGCAGGGCTTCGTTTTCCGAACTACTCTTGGATTCAGTCACTGGCTCTTTCTCCTACTTTACATGTCGGTATCTGTTGGCTTTTCCAGTGGATAGCACGCCGATCTCACTGTCCCTGCCGGCCTCCTGTCCACTCCCTTTAAGAACCACCTGCACCGTCTCCAGCAGAATTTTCATATCGAGCCAAAAAGACCGATATTTGACGTAGTACAGGTCGAAACGCAGCTTCTCCATTTCTTCTTCCAGATTATTGGCATAGCGGTATTTCACCTGCGCCCAGCCAGTAATGCCGGGTCGGACCATGGATCGGAGTGAGTAGTAGGGAATTGCTTCCCCACATAGCGCCGTGTTTCTGGACACCAGCACATACATTTCATAATTGGATGCCGGGTGGGGACGCGGCCCGACAATATTCATGTCCCCTCGCAGTACGTTAATGAACTGTGGAAGCTCATCAAGCCGATACTTACGAAGCCACTTTCCCACACGTGTTATGCGATCGGCATTGTCTGCAGCCCAGACCGATTTTACTTCCACCTCCTCGCTCATCGTGCGGTACTTCAACAAGGTGAATGGCTGGCACCCCGCACCCATACGAACCTGGCGGAACAATGCTGGTCCAGGTGAATCCAGGCGAATCAATAAAGGCAGGATCAGCATCAATGGTGCCAGCACTAACAATCCGATACTTGCCAGAACCAGGCTGAGTGAACGAGCGATTCCGTCGTGCAGTCGTGATTGCCGGAACGCTTCCGGAAAGAGCAGGGAATGGCTGCTCAGCGTCTCCAGAGATAGCTGACCTGTCAGACGCTCATACAGCTGTTCACCATCTTGCACTTCAATCCCGCGGAACAGGGTTTCCTCGAGCAGGCCATGACAGTCACCGAGCCCGTTCTTTGTCGCCAGTGCGACCACGATACGATCAGGTCGCGCCTCCAGTATCGCGCTGCGAATCGTTTCGATGCGCCCGAGCACCGGGCAGCCCTTGCCGATCGCCTCGGTATGCTCGCTCTCTTCGATGAGGCCTACAGGAACCAGCCCGCATTCAGAGCGTCGCGTCATCACCTCAAGCAGCTCTCGCGCCAGGACACCACTACCCAGTATGAGCACACGGGTAGACTGGCTAGTAGTACCCATGGCTGTCATCCCCTTGATCATCAACGCCATTGAGTACCAGCCCGGCCACCTGTTCCGGCTGCATCATGCCAAGACATTCTTCGAGCTGCTTGTTGGTGGTGCGGCCAGCCGCCACCACCACCACAAACCGATCCACATGTGGCTCGATCAACTGGCAGTCAGGTACCGGATTCACCGGGGGGGTATCGACCACGATGTAGTCGAACTGATCGCGTAACTCGCCGAACAGAATTGCCAGCCTGGGGGAATCCAACACTTCGTAAGGGGACTGCACTTTAACGCCAGCAGAAAACACATGCAGGTTGCATTCGGGTATGTAGAACACACAATCCGTCCATCGCAGTCGATCGTCCCCGATCCAGTCCGACACACCTTTCTCACCTGCTTTATCAGGCGAAACGTCGAGATGTTGATTCACTGTGGTAAACGGATGACGCAGATCCAGCTCAATCAACAGCACACGGCGGGCACGGTTCTGTGACAATGATGCCGCCAGATTGATAGCGGTTACTGACTTGCCTTCCCCGGGCATGGGGCTGGTTACGGCCACGACTACCGCTTTTCCTCCCTGATGCAGTTTTTCCACGCCATGTCTCAGCCTCTGGTACCGACCGGTCTCGGCGGAGCCTGGGCTGAGAAGACTGACCAATTTACGGTTCATGCGCTTTCCGACCGTCACCGAGCCCAACTCTTCCACCACTTTCTTTTCAGTCACAACACCGTTTTCCGTGCGTGAGCGGGTCGCTGCCAAGGCCATAGATGTCTCACTCAATTCAAGGTCTATCATAAGTTGCTTCCATATAATTGATTCCCGTTGTCACCGGTTATCACCTGCGATTATCCAGACTACCCCGCGCGCACTCTGTCCTCCCTGGTAAATCACCGTGGAAGACACAAGCAGAACCATCACAAAAAACAAAAACGCAAGTGCGGAGAACAGCCCCGATCGGACCCGTTCGCTTCCAGTTCGCATGCGTGTGATGCTTGCCAGCACTGGCAGGGACGTAAACCGGCCAAGGTCCGAAACATGACTGAATCCCTTATAGGAAAGAGCGCTGAGATAGACCAAAGTAGCCGTCATACCCAAGCCTGCCAATACAACCATAATCAACAAACGTTGACGCGAAGGCGCGCTGGCAACCACAGCAGGCCGAGCCGGCTCCAGAACCTGAGACCCCTGGTTTTGCTGCCGCTCCATGGACTCGTTCAAGCGGGCTTCCTCGTAGCGGCGCTGCAAGGCAAGGCGCTGTTCACGAGTGACCGCGTAGTCGTTTTCAAGCTTGTTCAGATCCTGTTCGATTGCAGGGACAAGCTCGATTTGTTGTTGCAGGGCATCGATCTCAGACCGAATCTGCCGCTCCTCTTCCATAAGCTGGGAAAGGTCGCCAACGCCCAGCATGTAAGCACCATTTCCGCCCGATAGAAATTCGACACGTTCGGCCTGTGTTTCGTTTTGTACACTTGCTTCCAGTTGCTCAATACGCTCCTGCAGACGTAGCATGTCAGGGTGTCGCTCATTCATTCTCGCACTCAGCATCCTGCGCTCACGGCGCAGAAAATCGAGCCTCGCTGCTTCGGACATCGCGGCACTCGCACCTCCCTCCGAAGTTGCACCTGCACTTTCCATCTGCCTCTCTATGAGTTGCACCTGCCGCTCACCATTAAGCCGCAAGTCTTGGTTAAGCCTTCCCAGGGTGGATAGGCTCACACCCAACTGCTGAGGCAGACGACCGAGGTGCTCCATACGGAAATCCTTGACCTGCTGTTCCTGCCTGAGCATCCGCTCTTCCAGTTCATCCAACTGCTCCCGCAGGAACGCCGTGGTACGATTGGCTTGACCAAACCGCACAGACTCGTAAATGTCCTGGAAATCCTCGCCCAGTCGATTGGCGATATTGGCCACCAGATCCGGCTCCCATCCCTGATAACCGATAACAACCTCAATGGGTGCCGGCCCCCCCCTTTGTGCAGCCGTTTGGACGGTTGGCACCAGATTTATGCCAATATCCCGCCGGATGCGGCTGATCAACGACGTCTCCGGAACCTCATCACGCAATCCCGGGTAGAGGTCATATTGCTCGATCAAGTCCAGCAATCGGTCGCGACTCAACAACTGCTGCTCAACCGAGTACAACCTTTGGTCCAAAGGCACACCGCCACCACTACCGACCATGGATCCGGTGATCGCGTTCTGCCCCACAAGTAGCTTGGTGGAGCTGCGGTAGAGATCCGGCAATGACAGAACCAGAGCCGTACCTACACAAAGTGTCAACAGAAAAAGTCCACTCAACCACCATTTTCTTCGAAGCCATGCGTCTTTCATTGCAGACAATGAAACCGCACTTTTATTCATATCGTCCATATCACTCACTCGCAGGCCTACGCCTGTTCCACTTCGTACCTTAGGGCACCATTATTATGTCACCGGGATATACATAGGTAGGAACGGGCGTACGATTCCTCCTCGTCATACTCCGGTAATCGAAAGGTATGCGTTTCATCTCGCCGTTTTCACTACGAAGGATTACCACGCTGTTCTTTCGTGCGAATGCAGAGAATCCTCCAGCTTCGGCCAATACATCAAGCACGGTAACCTGGCTCTGGAATGAATAGCGTCCAGGTAATCCAACTTCACCAACTATGGAAACCATATAGCTGTTCACCTCGTCGACCGCGACAGTAATTTCAGAGTCTCGTACATTGATATACTCGACTAACACATCAGCAATGTAGTTCCGGAGCTCCAAAGTCGTCATACCTTCGACCTGCAGATCGCCCACCAGCGGATAAGTGATCACGCCATCTGGCCGCACCGTTACCGTCCGGTTCAGCTCCTCCTGACCCCATACCTGAATGGAAAGCAGATCCGAGGGACCGATCCGATAGTTAGGGTAAGGAGAGGACTGACCGATAGCAAAACTACCCCAGATAAAAAGTACACCAACCCCGATTGCACGGAACATGTTAATTCCTCTTTCGAACATTCGATTCTCCCTTTTTTCCATTTTGTAAATGATCTACAACATCTGTGCGCGAGCTTGTGGCTGCAATCGTGGCCGAGGTTCTGAAGTCCGCGGCAGCAGGAAAGTCACGGAAAGCAGCGCCACATTCCTGGGAATTCTGAATTGTTCCTGGTTAATTGACGTGCGCTGGTGACTATACGACCAGGAAGACTCCAGCAGGATATGATCGCTGAAACGGTATGCAGCATTGATTCCCGCACGATAGACCTCAGCGCCTGACTGCTCCGCAAGGTCACGTGCAGCGTTACTGTAACTGCCCACTACGCCAACGTGCATTCGTGCTGTGAATTCATAGGTAAGCTCGGATCTGACCACGTCGAGATCGACAATGCCGCGTTCTCCGACAAGTGCGCTGGTCCCTCGCTCGTAGGCGAGCATAAATTGACCTCTTCCATACTCCTGCTGGTATCTCAGCGCTGCATCAAAGCTTGTTGGATCACTATCAGAAAATCGGGGTCCAGCCACCATGGTCAGCGCCCGATTTTCGTCCAAGCGGTGGACCAGGCCCAGCATCGGCACCTGGATCTCGGTTACATCGTCGCCGTCAAACCCAAACCGACTGTACCGGTAGCCATACAGAAGTTGGTTTTTCTGAGACAGAAACTGTCTGAACTCAACATTGATCTGATCGGTGTTACTCCCCACGCCATTGTCAACTCTGTCACGAATCAGAATGAGCTCCGCCAGCCCCGTAACATTCTCACTGAAGCGATGCGAGATTGCTGGATTAAGGGATGTACGCTTACCCTCAATACGACCTGCGCCGAATCCGGTATTCACGTTCAGATCAGTCGTTACACGCGATTCGTTGAGACCGGCATCAAGCGAAACCGCCGTGCGTTCACTGAATTCGTATAATGCGGAACCGTCGATCTGTCTTCGAATCTGTCCTGAATCTAGTTCCGGGTGACTCTCATAACGCTCGATATCCTGTAAGTAGAACAGTCGCGCTGCGGATCGCTCCGATTCATGTCCGATCTCGATGGACGGGCGCAACCTGGTGATAACGTCATCTTCGATCACGGTCGGGCGGACGAATACGTTGTCATCATAGATTGCCGACACCTGAATCGAAGGCTCCCAGTAGGTGGCTGCATGTATTGGGCTGATGGCGGCAACATACGCGGTCAAAGGGATACACGTTTTTCTCAGTGTGCTTTTCCAGGGGCAAACCACATTATCCTCCCGTGCTCCTGTTTGCGGCTGGCCTGGTTCCAGACCGACCGACAGTGGCGGTGTGTGCGAGGAATCATCATAGTGGGACAGGCGGCGTTCGTACGATCAGTTGAAACCCTTAAAGTGTGATCCGTAATTCGCTGATTGCCTCGCTGCGGGATGAGTTCAGGGTAATACCGTATTGTCGTCTGAGACTGCGTGGCATAGCTTTCACAGAAGAAGTCACGGATGTTAAAGACGCGGGGAAAACGGCATATGTACGAAGCCAGAGTGGAGTGGGTGGACTACGCCAAAGGGCTGTGCATCATCATGGTTGTAATGATGCATTGCACTCTCGACTACGGTGCGAATGTGGGTCAGGAAGGCTGGCTCCACGAGGCGGTGCAGTTTGCCCGCCCCTTCCGCATGCCCGACTTCTTCCTGCTCGCCGGTCTCTTCCTGTCACGTTCTATCAATGCTCCCTTGCGGGAGTACATGGACCGAAAACTTCTGCACTTTGCGTACTTCTACCTGCTTTGGCTTGCCATTCAGCTATCAATGACCGAGGTCGGACTGCTACTTTCCGACCCTGTCTCTTTCGCAGCACTGTATTCCCATTCATTGATCAGTCCGATCAACACTTTGTGGTTTGTGCATATGCTGGCAATTTTTTATATGGTGACGCGCGCACTGCGGCGTGTCCCTGTATGGCTGGTATTGCTCTCAGCAGCGACCCTGCAGACCCTTTTCCGCATGGGAATGATTGATACCGGCTGGAGCGTGGCGGACCGCTTTTTCGATCGGTATATCTACTTTTTTGTTGGGTATGCGGCCGCTCCCTGGATATTCGATCTGGCCAAACGCGCAGCGAAACGCCCGCTGCTTGCCCTGACGGCGCTATCAGCCTGGGCTGTCATCAATGGGTTGCTTACTACCACTTCACTGGATCAGGAACCGATCCTGAGCCTGCTACTGGGTTTTGCGGGCGCCGCAGCCATTGTCAGCGTCGGCAGCCTGATGAGCCTCTATCAATGGGGCAACCTGATTCGCTACGCGGGCGCGCATTCCATTGTGATCTATCTCAGCTTTTTTCTGCCAATGAAGGTATTGATCCTTGTTTTTGGCAGTTATCCAATCATTACCGATGTAGGTCTCGCAAGCCTTGTTATAACAGCAGTTGCCGTACTGACCCCATTACTATTCCACTATTGGATACGGGATACATGGTTGGGCTTTCTTTATGAAAGACCAGCCCTTTTCCGTTATCAATCCAGCTTCGATAAAGCACGACGACCGCAACCTGGCGTAGCACAACCTGATCCAGCTAAGCAGGACTATTGAATTTGCACAATTTGCACTATTCAAATTATCAACAACAGACATGGAACCGGAATACAATGAGGACTACGAAACAACCCGTTTCGAATACATCATCTATGTTTTTCGAGATGCTTCCGGAGCGCAATCACATCCTTGGAGCTCTGCCGAAACGGGTCAGGGATCGCCTGTTCCGACACCTTGAGGAAGTGGATATGCCGCTCGGCGCCGTACTGGACGAAACCGGGCAAAAGGTGCGCTATGCCTACTTTCCCGTGGACGCCATTGTGTCATTGCTCTATGTGATGGAGAACGGCTCGTCGGCGGAAATTTCGGTAATCGGTCACGAAGGCCTTGTGGGCATTCCGCTCTTCATGGGCGGAGAAAGCACTCCCAGTCGTGCGGTTGTACAAAGCGCGGGTAGAGGCTATCGAATACTGGGTAAGCGACTGGTTGCGGAGTTCAATAACCACCGCGAGTTGTCAGTCCTGGTCTTGCGCTACATCCAGGCATTGATGACCCAGATGGCCCAGACTGCAGTGTGCAATCGCCACCATTCCGTTGACCAGCAACTTTGCCGCTGGCTCCTTCTCTCCCTTGATCGTTTGCCGGGAAATCACCTCGTCATGACCCAGGAGTTGATTGCCAACATGCTCGGCGTACGCCGTGAGGGTGTCACAGAAGCGGCCTGCAAACTGCAAAATCTCGGAGTCATCAAATATCGTCGAGGTCACATCGAGGTCCTGAATCGGGAACGCCTCGAGCAATTGAGCTGTGAATGTTATGCCGTGGTAAAGAAGGAAACAGACCGCCTTCTCCGCCCGATTCCCCACTGATTCTGCGGCAGGCAACTCAAGTCAATCTTATGTGTTACACCGTACAGACCCGGATCGGTACAGGGTCTTAAATGAAGACAACATTCGCTGCGCAGCGATACTGCAAGCGGCAGAAATATAATATCGAATCCGATTGGAAAGGAGTACTGGAATGGACATTGTACGAATAAAGCTTCTGTCTGTAGCGCTTCTCATGGTGCTATTCATGGGCTCCGCGCATTATGCCAGCGCCGCCACAAAGGAAGAGCTGGAGAGAAGTTCCAGAGAGGCATTGCAGGAGCTGGTGTCCACACAACCGGCAGCAGCCATTCTTTCCGAGGCCGCCGCGGCCATATTGATCTTTCCGAATATCGTACAGGCAGGATTTGTATTCGGTGGAAGTTATGGCGAGGGGCTCATGATGAAAGACTCCATGGTGATTGATTACTACAATTCGGTCAGCGGTTCATGGGGTCTTCAGCTTGGCGCTCAGTCTTACGGTTATGCAGTATTTCTGATGACGGATGAAGCCGTAGATTATATTGAGGAAACGCAAGGCTGGGAAATTGGCGCGGGACCCACAGTTGTGCTGGTGGATGAAGGCATAGCTCAGAACATTTCGACCACCTCCATCCAAAAAGATGCTTACGCATTTATTTTCAGTCAGCAGGGACTGATGGCGGGCATAACGTTTCAAGGAACCAAGATATCCAGAATCAATCCGTAAGCAAACGAGTGTTCCCGGCAATCCGGGGCACTCACCATTTTTTAATGTAAAGGATAACACCATGAACAGAATGTATATTTTTGCCCTGATTTTCACGTTCGCTACCGCATCGGTCCACATGCCGGCAACTGCCGGACCAGTGGGCAACCAGCAGTTATCGATGGATTCTGAACTTCAATTGCAGCGAGACGAAGTACGCCACTTGATGGACCGTGAAGATGTAAGTAGCGCCCTGTTGGCTTACGGCGTGAGTCCGGCTGATGCACAGAAGCGTGTTGACAACATGACGGAAAGCGAACTCCGACAAATGCATGACAGCATGAGCAGTCTGCCCGCCGGCGGAGACGCCCTGGGTGCCGTACTGACCGTAATTCTGATTCTCATCCTGCTTGAAGTGATCGGCGTGATCGATATCTTCCCACGTATCTGAACCGAACAGGCGGTGTGCATCATGTACAGATTGATCAGCACTTTAGGCGTCGTTCTTCTATTGCAGAGCTGCGCCTCGTCCCTCCAGTATTCGTCCATGGTGGATGAGACACCGGCCCGGTTTTCAGAGCCTGGCCTGGTGTCGCAGGTACCTTTCTTTCCCCAGGACGAGTATCAGTGCGGGCCGGCGGCTCTGGCAACGGTACTTGGCGCAAGCGAGGTGGACGTCACACCGGAGGCGCTTGTCCCTCTGGTCTACGTGCCCCAGCGCCAGGGGTCGTTTCAGTTGGAAATGGTGGCGACTGCCAGGAGTTTCGGTCGACTCGCCTACCAGATACCGCCCACGCTGGAATCGTTGTTCACGGAAATACAAAACGGCCATCCAGTGCTTGTGCTGCAGAACCTTGGACTCAACCGGTTTCCGCATTGGCATTTTGCCGTGGTCAAAGGCTTTGATGTCGATCGCCGCACAGTGACTCTCAATTCCGGCCGCATCGAAGATCACGAAATGTCACTGGCAGCCTTCGAGCGGACCTGGATCCGGGCAGACTACTGGGCGATCGTGGTCCTGGAACCCGGCAGCATTCCGGCCAGTGCCGATCCCACACGTTATTTCCATGCGGTGGTTGCGCTGGAACAGAATAACGCTCCGGAGCTGGTGCTTCCCGCCTATCACATCGGGCTGGAGCGTTGGCCCGGGCAAAGGGAATTGTTGATGGGACAAGGCAACCTGCTTTATTCAACTGAAAGGTTGGAGGAAGCCAGGAGCATTTTCGAGGCCGTCATCGCTGAACATCCCGATTATGGTCCCGCCCACAACAATCTTGCGCAAATTCACCTGGATCAGGGACGGCAGACCTTAGCAGAAGAATCCGCCGCGCAGGCTGTTGCCCTGGGTGGAATCTATCTTGAGCAGTTCCTGGACACCCAACAGGCGATCCAATCAAACCGGTGACACATGATTGTCATGGTCCCACCTAAAAGGAGCACCGATATAATGAATACCTATTCAATCGTATTGAAGAACGCAATAATCGGCGCAGGCGCCGCATGCACAGTGCTGCTGATGGCCTCCTGTACCACCACACCGCGGACATCATCTCCCCAACAGGTGGCCACAAGCAATCCGACGGTCACCTACAGCTACCGCAATGACGATGAATTGATTCAGGCAGGCCAACGTGCCGTCATATACTGCAACCAACAGCAGACCCAATCTCAATCACTTGCGGAGAGTTTTCAAACCACATCAGGCGGCGAAAGCACCGTCACTTTCGAATGTCTTCCTGGCTCACCAGGGGCGGCCACCGCCCTTGCCCGCCAGACCGCTTCGGGCCTGAATTACAACTTCCGCACGGACCAGGAGCTTCTGACCGCGTCAAAAGAGGCGCAGCGCTACTCCATGGGCCAGGGATCGGCGGAGGTGATTTCAGAGATCGTGACGCAGTCGGACGGCAGTAAATCCGTCGCTTTCTTCTGCAGCAGGTAATGCAACCGAGTCGGAAAGCCTGCATGCTCTGATTAACCCCGGAGCATGTTCGGCAACTAACAGACATAGGGTCATGATCGGCCACAGGCTGTTTATTCACACATCACAATTCAACCCCATGGTGCACAAAATGTTGGAAACAATTGCAATCGTATTGATCGTGTTATGGTTACTCGGACTGGTGTCTTCCTACACCATGGGCGGGTTCATCCATCTACTGCTGGTTCTGGCCGTTGTGGTCATCGTGGTCAGATTGATACAGGGAAGACGCATAGTATAGCGCTGCGCGTAGTGAAGTAAGCTCAACCAACGATCAGGAGCAGGCCACCTTTACAGTTGACCTGCTCCTGACATTTCAGAAAAGGATTCAATCATGGCTACAAATCAAATTGCAGGTATCGCCCTTCTGGTTCTCGGCCTGGTGCTGCTGTTCTTCGGCTGGCAGGCCTCACAATCAGTAGCTGATCAGATCAGCGAAACATTCACTGGCAGGTTCACTGACAGTACCATGTGGTTCATCATCGGTGGTGCAATTGCAGCGGCCGTAGGCGCGTTTTTGCTGGTACGCAAGTAAAAAACTGCTCTGGGTACAAAAAAGCCCGGGGTCCGCAAGGGGACCCCGGGCTTTGACACTCTGCGGAGAGTCAGGATATCAATCCTCGGATGCAGCGTACTCCTGCTTTTCCTCGTCGGTGATTTCCTTGATGCTCAGCTTGATCCGGCCACGCGCGTCGAGGTCGGTCACCTTGACCAACACCTCTTCGCCCTCGGTCAGATACTCACCGATATCCTCGACCCGCTCAGCGGCGATCTGGGATATATGTACCAGGCCATCCTTGCCGGGCAGAATGGTGATGAAGGCGCCAAAATCAACAATACGGGCCACCTTGCCCTTGTAGAGCTTGCCAATTTCCGCTTCAGCCGTGATCTCCTGGATCATCTCGATGGCTTTGTCACGCGACTCGGCATCTTCACCGTAGATACGGATATTGCCATCATCATCGATATCAACGGAGGCGCCGCTCTGCTCAGTAATGCTGCGGATGGTAGCGCCACCTTTACCGATCACGTCACGGATCTTGTCTGAATCCACCTTGAGCATGGCCATGGAAGGCGCATTTTCCGATACGGTTTCACGCGGCTCGGGCAGCACGGCATTCATTTTCTCCAGAATGTGCAGTCGGGCTTCATGGGCCTGGTTCAGGGCGATCTCCATGATCTCTTCGTCGATCCCCTGGATCTTGATATCCATCTGCAGTGCAGTCACCCCATTGGGTGTACCGGCCACTTTGAAGTCCATATCACCCAGATGATCCTCATCACCAAGAATATCCGTCACCACGGCAAAGCGGTCGCCTTCCTTGATCAGGCCCATGGCAATACCGGATACCGGTGCTGTCAGGGGAACGCCCGCGTCCATCATGGCCAAAGAGCTGCCACAAACGGAAGCCATCGAGCTTGAACCGTTGGACTCGGTGATCTCGGATACCACACGAATGGCGTAGGGGAAATCTTCCTCATCCGGCATCACGGCCTGGACACCACGCTTGGCGAGTTTGCCGTGACCGATTTCCCGGCGCTTGGGTCCGGCCATGAAACCGGTCTCCCCGACACAATAGGGCGGGAAGTTGTAGTGCAGCATGAAGGATTCCTTGCGCGAACCTTCCAGGCCCTCGATCAGCTGGGAATCGCGGATCGCACCCAGGGTGGTGACCACCAGAGCCTGGGTTTCACCACGGGTGAACAGGGCGGAACCATGCACCTTGGGCAGAACACCGGTCTCGATCTCGATGGCACGCACGGTCTTGGTATCACGTCCGTCAATTCGTGGCTTTCCATCGAGAATGCGGTTGCGCACCACCTTCTTCTCCAGAGAGCCGAACAGGTTCTTCACTTCACGTTCATCAACGCCGGCCTCTTCGCTGGCGAACTGCTCGACGGCTTCTGTCTTGAGGCTGCCAAGCGCATCGTAGCGATCCATCTTGTCGGAGATCTGATAGGCGTCCTCGATGCGTCCGGCGAACGCTTCGGCCACTGCCTTCTGCAGGGTTTCGTTGACCGGTGCAGCTTCCCATATCCAGGGCTCCTTACCGGCTTCAGCCTTCAGCTCCTCGATGGCGTCAATGACCACTTGCATGGATTCGTGTGCAAACAGCACGCCCCCCAGCATCTGGTCTTCGGTAAGCTCCTGGGCCTCGGACTCCACCATCAGCACAGCCGCCTTCGTGCCGGCCACAACCATGTCGAGAGCCGAAGTCTCCAGTCGGTTCTTGTCCGGATTCAGCAGATAACCTTCCTCGGGATCAAAACCAACACGCGCTGCGCCGATAGGGCCAGCAAAGGGTATACCGGAGATGGCCAGTGCCGCCGAGGCCCCGATCAGGCCTGCAATGTCAGGATCCTGATCCTTGTCCGCAGAGATGACCGTGAGGATGACCTGCACTTCGTTCTTGAACCCTTCCGGGAACAGGGGACGGATGGGGCGGTCGATCAGGCGGGAAACCAGGGTTTCCTTCTCGGTCGGCCGACCTTCACGCTTGAAGAAACCGCCGGGAATTTTGCCAGCGGCATAGGTCTTTTCCTGGTAGTTCACGGTCAACGGGAAAAACGGGGCATCCGGGTTGGCTGTCTTCTTGCCGACAACGGTGGCCAGTACCTGCGTTTCGCCAATGCTGACCACAACGGAGCCCGTTGCCTGCCTGGCGATTTTTCCGGTTTCCAGGGTGACGGTGTCGTCACCGTACTGGAAAGTCTTCTTCACTATATTGAACATATCTTCTTCCTGTTTGCGAGACCCGGGCATCGTTGCTGGGACATCCTGTCGACCAGGCGTCTCTTCACTTACTCTTACCTTGCTTTATCTTCTCTGATTTCCTGCTTTCCTGCTGTACATGCAAGAAGCCGCCCCGGAGGGCGGCTCTGTATCAACGACGCAGTCCCAGACGCTTGATCAGCGTTGCGTAGCGTTCCACATCCTTGCCTTTGAGATAGTCCAGCAGCTTGCGGCGGCTGTTGACCATCCGGATCAGACCACGACGCGAGTGGTGGTCATGGTTGTGTTCCTTGAAATGCCCCTGGAGGCGGTTGATGTTCTCGGTCAGCAGGGCCACCTGGACTTCCGGGGAACCGGTATCTCCTTCTCCACGGGCATAGTCCTTGACGATTGCCTGCTTCTCTTCAACGCTCAAAGCCATTGTCTTTTCTCCTCATTGAATATGCGAACGTTTGATGGACCTTCCCTGTCCAGTCAGCGTAACCGCGCATATCAGCAGTCACCTGAGTGCTCTCCCTGTATCCGGCGAGCCATGCTGGGCTCTCAGTTGCCGGCTATCAATCGGCGTGGCGCCACCCGACCATCGTCGAGTATGCTGCCGATACCGATGAATTCTTTCTCTTCGTAAAGCCGCACCAGCCCTTCGGTGGGCAGGTGCCGCGCGATAACGGGTTGTCCCCGCCGGATCCAGATGGCCGTTGCCGCTGGCAACACCACTTCCGGCAACTCCTGTACGGCCGCATCCACCGGCACTAGCAGTTCGTCCACCGCCTCGAAGCCGCCATCTTCCTTGCGTGCGGCAAGGGTTTCCATGTCAACGCAGTCTTCTTCGCCAAAGCAGCCGGCACGTGTGCGACGCAGTGCAGTCACATGGGCTCCACAGCCGAGCAGTTCCCCGATGTCATCGACCAGGGTACGGATGTAGGTACCCTTGCTGCAGTGCACCTCAAGTGTAAATGCATCCGGCTCCAGCGACAGCAACTCCAGATGGTAGATGCTGATGCGGCGTCGCTTGCGCTCAACTTCCTCGCCGGCACGGGCCAACTTGTAGAGCGGCGTTCCCTTGTGTTTCAGCGCCGAATACATCGGCGGCAATTGCTCGATTGTACCCCGAAACTGATCCAGTGAGGCATCAAAATCGGCGGCCACGATTTCCGGTACCGGCCGTTCCTCAATCACCGCGCCTTCGGAATCAGCCGTGTCCGTGCGCTGCCCAAGGCGGGCCGTGACCCGGTATTGCTTGTCCGCATCGAGCAGGAACTGCGAAATCTTGGTGGCCTCGCCGAAGCACAGCGGCAACACGCCGGTAGCCAGTGGATCCAGGCTTCCTGTGTGTCCCGCCTTGGCCGCGGCGAACAGGCGCTTGGCCTGTTGCAGGGCACCATTGGACGTCAGCCCACCTTCCTTGTCGAGCAACAGGATGCCATTGACATCCCGTCCCCTGCGTCGCTTTGCCAAAACCGTCTACTCCCGGGTCTGTCCGTCTTCGTCGTCCGGATTATGCCGTCTGTCCGAAGCGACGGCATTCTCGATCAGGCCCGACAGATAGCGTCCCCGGGCGATGCTTTCATCATAGTGAAAACGCAGATGCGGAGTGATACGCAACTTCATACGCTTGGCCAGCAGTCCGCGCAGATATCCTGCGGCACGATTGAGGATCTCCAGCGACTCACTGTGTTCGGCAGCGTCGTCGCTCTCAAGTTCCCCGGTATCGGTCTGCGCAGTCGGATCATCCACGCCGGCTTCGGAATCGGCCACCGTGCGGGTGACCCGCTGGGTACGAGCCGCGTTCAGTGCTGTCACATAAACATCGGCATAGGCCAGGTCACGGCTGACATCCACCGAGGTGACCGATACCATGCCCAGCCGCGGATCCCGCACTTCCTGCTGGATCAAAACCGCCAGCTCACGCTGCAACTGGTCAGCGACTTTCTGCTGCCTGGGTGAAATCTTGCTCATTCAATACCACTCTTGATTGCACCGATACGGCGCAAAAACATTCTGATCCCTTACAGGGTACGGGCCACTTCCGTGGTCTTGAACACCTCGATCTTGTCGCCCGCCTTGACGTCATTGTAGTTCTTCACGCCAATACCACACTCGATACCACTGCGCACTTCGTTTGCATCATCCTTGTAGCGGCGCAGGGATTCCAGCTCACCTTCGTAGATCACCACGTTATCACGCAGCACACGGATGGGCTGGTTGCGATAGACAGTGCCTTCGACAACCATACAGCCGGCCACCTGGCCGAACTTGGGCGAGTTGAAGACATCACGCACTTCGGCCACACCCAGGATTTCCTCACGCAGTTCTGGTGAAAGCATGCCGCCCAGGATGGCTCTGGCGTCATCAATCACATCATAGATGACATTGTAGTAGCGCAGCTCCAGGCCCTCGTTTTCAACCACTTCGCGGGCCGTTTTCTCGGCTCGCACATTGAAACCGATGATCAGGGCCTTGGAGGTGGCCGCGAGATGGGCGTCGGTATCCGAAATACCGCCGACACCAGCCGAGACAATATTGACCTCGACCTCATCAGTAGCCAGTTGTTGCAACGAGGCAACAATGGCCTCCATGGAACCACGCACGTCAGCTTTCAGTACCACATTGAGCACTGACTTGCCTTCCTGCCCGATACCGGCAAACATCGTGTCCACCTTGTTCGACTGCTGCAGGGAGTGCTTGTGTTCCCTGGTCCGTTCCTGACGGAACTCGGCCACTTCCTTGGCTTTCTTCTCGTCGGCCACGACCACAAACTCGTCACCGGCTTCTGGCACACCATTGAGCCCCAGCACCTCGACCGGGATGGATGGGCCGGCCGACTTGACCGATTTCCCGGTCTCGTCAATCAGGGCCCGCACCTTGCCATATTCGTGTCCGGCCAGCACCACGTCACCCACCTGCAGGGTACCGTTCTGCACAAGAACCGAAGCCACCGGGCCACGACCCTTGTCGAGCCGCGATTCAATGACCACACCCTGACCGGGTACGTCCTCGAAGGCCTTCAATTCCAGCAATTCAGCCTGCAACAGGATCGCCTCAAGCAGGTCGTCAATGCCCTGCCCGGTATGGGCGGACACCTGCACAAACTGTATGTCGCCACCCCAACTCTCGGGAATGACTTCCTTGGCCGCCAGCTCACTGGTGACCTTGTCGATATCAATATCGTCCTTGTCGACCTTGGTGATGGCCACCACGATGGGAACGCCAGCGGCGCGCGCATGCTGGATGGCTTCTTCGGTCTGCGGCTTGACACCGTCATCGCCAGCCACCACCAGGATCACGACATCCGTCGCCTTGGCGCCACGTGAACGCATTGCACTGAAAGCGGCGTGGCCCGGTGTATCCAGGAAACAGACCATGCCATGTCCGGTATCCACGTGATAGGCACCGATATGCTGCGTGATGCCACCTGCCTCGCCCGAGGCGACAGAGGATTTGCGCATATAGTCGAGCAGGGAAGTCTTGCCGTGGTCGACATGGCCCATCACGGTAACCACTGGCGCCCGGCTCACTTCCGTCTCGCCGGTTTCTCCGGCCAGGGATTCGTACAGGTCTTCTTCAATGGCATCGGCGGAAACGAAGCGGGGCTTGTGTCCCATTTCTTCCACCAGCAGGGTCGCCGTGTCCTGATCCAGCGCCTGGTTGATGGTGGTCGCCACACCCATCTTGAACAGCACCTTGATGACCTCGGCAGCCTTGACTGACATTTTCTGTGCCAGATCGGTCACCGCATTGACTTCCCCGATGGTGATTTCCCGCGAGATGAATTCGGTCGGTTTCTCGAAGGCATGCTGCTTGATGCGACCGCGCTGTTTGCGGGCACCACCACGGCGGCCACGTCCGCCTTCGAAATCACCATCCTGGAGTACAAAATCTTCCTTGCTGCGTTTGCCCTGCTTGCGGCCACCGGCAGCCTTTTTGCGCGGACGCTTGTCGTCATCACGATCAAAGCCGTCCTTGCGTCCGTGCTTGCCGGTCTCCTTGGGCTTGACCCGACCCGGCTTGGCGGTTTCCGGATCAACTGGCTGCGGTGCCGGTTCAACAGGCGCCGGCTCGGGTTCGGCAACGGCTTCCTGTGCCGCAGACTCGTCCTTTGCAGCCTCTGCAGGGGATTCCGCGGTCTTCTCTGTCTCGGTCTTCTCGGCCTCGGCCTGCACGTCATCCACTTTCGGCGTATCAGTCACCGCTTCGGCGCTGCCCTTGCCAGCATCAGCCCCGGCTTCAGGCGCATCCACCTTCTTGTCGGCGGGCTCCTGTTCACGGGCGATCGCTGCTGCAATTTCCTCCGCTTCCTGTGCGGCATCCTGCTCCTGCTGCAGGTCACTGCGCTTGACATAGGTCCGCTTCTTGCGCACCTCGACATTGACCGTTTTACCCTTGCCCTGTCCGGGGCTTTTCAATGTGGCCACGGTCTTGCGCTTGAGAGTGATCTTCTTCGGTCCGGAATCGCGTTTCTCGTCGCCACCGTGGCTGCGCCGCAGGAACAACAACAGGGTATTCTTGTCCTCATTGGAAATGGGATCTTCCGCTCGCGTATGCGGCAGCCCTGCCTCTTTCACCTGGGAAAGAAGCCGCTCTACTGGTACACCTACAGTTTTTGCAAGTTCACCAACTGTTACATCTGCCATCTACGATACTCCTGTCTGCTCTTGCTGCTGCCATCGATATCCGAAAACCTTCTGTTTCCGGTATCCTACCCTGCGTCTTCTTCAAACCAGGGGGCACGTGCGGTCATGATCAACTGACCGGCTCTTTCTTCATCCATGCCTTCTATGTCCATCAACTCATCAATGGACTGCTCGGCCAGATCTTCCATGTTCAGGATTTCCTTCTTCGCCAGCGCAAGCGCCAGTTTGTCGTCCATGCCTTCCATGTTCAGCAGATCAGCCGCCACATTGGCGCTGCTGAGGCCTTCCTCGGAAGCAATGGCCTGGGTCAACAATGCATCCTTGGCCCGGTTGCGCAATTCATTGGCAATATCTTCATCAAATCCGTCGATACTGAGGATTTCGTCCAGCGGCACATAGGCCACTTCTTCCAGCGAGGTGAAGCCTTCAGCCACGAGTACTTCGGCGACATCCTCGTCGACACCAAGCTGCTCCATGAACGTATCGATGAAGCTGGCTGCTTCCTTCTCCTGCTTCTTGTTGGCTTCGTCCACACTCATCACATTGATGGCCCAACCGGTGAGCTCCGCGGACAGGCGCACATTCTGGCCACTGCGACCGATGGCCTGGGCAAGGTTGTCCTCTTCCCCGGCCACGTCCATGGTATGGCTGTCCTCGTCCATGACGATGGAAGCCACTTCAGCCGGCGCCATGGCATTGATGACTAGCTGCGCCGGATTGTCGTCCCAGAGGATGATGTCAATCCGCTCATTGGCCAGCTCGTTGGAAACGACCTGTACCCGCGACCCGCGCATACCAACACAGGCGCCGACCGGATCGATCCGGCCGTCATTGGTGCTGACCACGATTTTTGCCCGCGAGCCCGGATCACGGGCCGCGGCCCGGATCTCGATGACTTCTTCGGAAATCTCCGGAACCTCGATCTTGAACAGCTCGATGAGCATGCGCGGATCGGTTCGGCTGAGTAACAGCTGCGGACCACGCTGCTCATTGGTCACGTCCATCAACAGAGCGCGCAGGCGGTCACCGATGCGGAAACTCTCACGCGGAATCATCTGATCCCGCGGCAGGAGGGCTTCGGCATTGCCACCCAGGTCAACGATGACACTTTCCCGCGTCACTTTCTTGACCGTTCCGGAGACCAGTTCGCCCACACGATCCTGGTATTCCGCGACGACCAGATCCCGCTCGGCCTCACGAACACGCTGCACGATGACCTGCTTGGCAGTCTGCGCCGCAATCCGGCCGAACTCTTCGTTATCAATTTTCTCTTCCCAGATGCCGCCCACTTCCAGGGAGGGATCTTTTTCCTGCGCCTGTTCCAGGGTCATCTGGTGGGCCGGATCCTCGAAATCTTCCTCGGCGACCACGTCCCAGTAACGGAAACTTTCATATTCGCCGGTCTTGCGATCAACGGCGACACGACAACGCACGTCCTCATCACCAAAACGCTTTCTGGTGGCGGTGGCCAGCGCGGTTTCGACGGCATCAAAAATCACCTCGCGTGACACGCCCTTCTCATTCGAGACGGCGTCTGCAACCATCAGAATTTCTTTACTGTTCATCATCGCGTCACCTTAACTTCAGAACGAAAGCCTGGCTTTCTCTATCTGTGTCAGTGGCAATTCCGCCACGTCATCCTGACAATCCAATATCAGCAGTTCTTCACCGACTTCCCGGATCACGCCCTGGAACTTGCGACGTCCGTTGACCGGCATCCGCATCTGCAGCCTGATTTCACTGCCCAAATAGCTACGGTATTGATCCGGCGTGAACAGCGGTCGATCCAGGCCGGGAGACGACACTTCCAGAACATACTCTCCGGAAATGGGATCTTCCACATCCAGCAGGGCACTGACCTGACGACTGACACGCTCGCAGTCATCGACATCAACGCCCCGGATGGCGCAATCAATGTAGATGCGCAGCACACTGTGCTTGCCCTGGCTCAAATATTCGACGCCCCAGAGATCCACACCCAGGGCTTCCACCGTGGGCGCGATCAGTTCCCGGATCTGTTCAGCCGCCTTCGCCAATTTGTCTCCCGCACAAATAAAAAATGGGCCTGCGGCCCACTCCTGTATAAAATTCTTACAAAAAAGGCCCTTGAAGGGCCTTTTCGAGCGGCCACACCAGCAAAAGCGGTACGGCCGGAAATTGGTAGCGGGGGCAGGATTTGAACCTACGACCTTCGGGTTATGAGCCCGACTAGCTGCCAGACTGCTCCACCCCGCAACAAATCGTGTAACATTCCCTGTTGCTTCCGCTCCGCCTTG